>JAPOWL010000084.1 GCA_026707615.1 Acidobacteriota bacterium
CCGCCCCGCGCGGTGTGGCGGGTGCGCCAGTCGCGCCGGAGGTGGCCGAAGATGCCGGCGATGGCGCCGTCGACGCGGACCGCGAACTGCCGGCCGTCGTCGCGCGCCGCCTGCCGCTCGGCGGTCCGGATGAACGCCCGCGTGTCCTCGACGCGGCGGACGCCGTCGAGCCACGGCAGCCACGCCCGCAGGTGCGCGCGGTTGGCGTCGGTGAGGGCGAACAGGTCGGCGGAGTCTTCGAGTTCGAGAGGGGTCAACCGGACGCCCGCGGAGATCGCGATCGTCTGCATGCGGCGGGCGCGATTATACTGAACGGTCGCCATCGGCCCGCCGCCCGCTTGCCTGGCGAAGGAGGAACGGTGAGACCTTTCCGGATTGCCGTAACCGTTGCCGCGAGCCTGCTCGCCGCCCTGCCCGCCGCGCCCGCCGGCGCCCAGAGCGAAGGGGCGGGCGCGAGCGCCGTCCGCATGATCGCCGTCGAGGGGGAGGCCGCCCGCTACTGGTCGCGCTGGCGCGGCCCGTCGGGACAGGGCCTGGTGGAAGGCACCGGGTACCCCGATCGCTGGTCGGAAACGGAGAACGTGGTCTGGCGCGCGGAGGTTCCGGGCAGCGGGAACTCGTCGCCCATCGTCTGGGGCGACCGGATCTTCCTGACCACCGGCCGCACCGGGGGGCGCCAGCTGTCGATCCTGGCCTACCGCCGGTCGGACGGCGCGCTGCTCTGGGAGACCGACGTCGCCCCCGGCGGCCGGGAGTACGTCCATCCCAAGAACGGCCCCGCCGCCGCCACCCCCGTGACGGACGGGGAGCGGGTGTACGCCTCGTTCGGGAGCCGCGGGCTGGTCGCCGTGGACTTCGACGGCAACCGCCTGTGGCACACCGAGGTCGGCCAGATCGACAACTACCACGGACCGGCCGGCTCGCCGCTCCTCTACCGCGACAGGATCATCCTCTACCAGGACCAGCAGCCGCACGGCTTCGTGGCCGCCTACGACACCGCGACCGGGGCCGAGGTGTGGCGCACGGAGCGGGAGGCGACCGTCGGCTGGGGCACGCCGGCGGCCATCCGCGTCGGCGACCACGACGAGCTGGTCGTCAGCAGCTCGCGGAGCGTCAACGCCTACGACCCCGCCACCGGCGAGGAGCTGTGGCGCTGCCGCGGGAACAACTTCGAGGTCATCCCGACCCCGGTGGTCGAGGCGGGGCTCGTCTTCTGCACGTCGGGGCGCGCCGGGCCGACGCTGGCGATTCGACCGGGCGGGCGCGGCGACGTCACCGACACGCACGTGGCGTGGACGACGCCGCGGGGATCGCCGTTCGTGCCCTCGCCCCTGGCGCACGACGGCTACCTCTACACGATCAACGACATGGCGAGCATCGTCACCGGCTTCCGGGCCGCCACGGGCGAGGTGCTCTGGCAGGGCAGGCTCGGCCGTGCGGTGCGCGAGGGCTTCTCGGCCTCGCCGGTGCTGGTCGACGGCAAGGTCTTCTTCACGAACGACGACGGCATCACGTTCGTCCTGCGGGCCGGACCGGAGTTCGACCTCCTGCACACGAACGACATCGGCGCCCGCACCCTGGCCTCGCCGGCCCTGGTCGACGGCTACTGGTACATCCGGACGGTGGACGAGCTGATCGCCATCGGCTCGTAGCCGTCACCACCGGCGGTCGGTCGGCCCGGGCGCCACGCCCAACGCGCTCGAAGGGCGCGCCTCTATGGCTCGAGGCTGGCCGTGTAGGCCACGATGTCGACGATGTCCTCCACCGTGAGGTTCGCCACCGCGGCGTCCATCAGGTCGGACCAGGCACCGTTGCGCGCGCCCGTCTGCAGATCGTAGAGCTGGCGCGCCATGTAGGTCGGCGAGCGGCCGGCCAGGGCCGGCACGGGGCCTATGCCGCGCAGGTCGGGGCCGTGGCAGACGGTGCACGCCACCGAGTTGTCCCCGCCGGTGAGCACGATCCGGCGCCCCCGCCCCACCGCGCCCGACGGCACGTAGGCGATGAAGCCCGAGGAATCGTCGCGCAGCTTGTTCCGCGCCAGGTCCACCGGCGTCTCGACGACCCGCGCGCCGATCGGCTCGACGCCTCCGCCCTCGACCACCTCGTGTATCCAGCCGGCGAAGCGGGTCACGGGCACCGCGTCGGTCTCCACCACCTGGACCCAGGGCTTGAAATCGATCGACGAGAAGTACTCGGCCGCGATTCGCGACTCCTCGTCGGTGGCGGCCAGCCCGATCCGCTCCATGAACGCGGTGGGTCCCTGGCGCGGGTCGCCGGGCCTGCGCAGGCCGTTCCGCCAGTCGGTCATCTGCTGCACGATGTACTCGTACGGCTGGCCCGCGACGCCCGCGTTCTCGGGCTTGCCCTGGCCGTTCGGCAGGTGGCAGTAGCCGCACGCGACGACGCCCTCGCCGCCGCCCCGCGCCACGACCTCCGGCATCGGCGGGTGGGCGTCCGGGTGCCAGTCGGGCGGCCCGTTGTCGATGTTGATGGCCGAGCGCGGCATCGACACGCTGGAGCCGGGCACCGTGACGATCTCGTCCGGGTCCACCGGGTCCGCGGTCACGTCCGGGTCGTTGATCACGTAGGCCCACGGCAGCACCGCGGCGGCGCCGTCGGTTTCCTCCTGCGCGTGCAATCCCGCGCCGCACGCGAGTCCGGCCGCCGCGAGTCCTGCCATCCATGCGCCGCTCGACTGCTGCATCGGAACCTCCGCGTGTGTTCGCGCGCCGGGGCGCCCGACCCTGCGCCCGGAATCCGCCCATCATACACACCGCCCCGCACCCCACTAACGCTCGAGCCCCCGGCACGCGCCGGGCGTCGATCGGGGCGCCTCCGGCCCGGAATCAGGTTGAGCGTCCCCGCCTGATCGCCGTCGCCCCAGCGCCGTCAGTTGGAGCGAGCGGTGCCGAGTCGGCTGTCTCCGCGCACCAAGCGTCACCCACAAGCCGCGCACGATGGCCCGCGCGGGGCGTAGTACGCTGGCGCGATGCCGGACGACCCCGATCTGTGCTTTCGGTCCGCGGTCGACCTGGCGGGCGCCATCGCGGCTCGCGAGGTCTCGGCGGCGGAGGTGATGGAGGCGCACCTGGCGCGGATCGCGCAGGTCAACCCGACGCTGAACGCCATCGTCACCCTCGTCTCCGACGACGCGCGCCGCGCGGCCGAGGCCGCCGACGACGCGCTGGCGCGGGGAGAGCCGGTCGGGCCCCTCCATGGCCTGCCGGTGGCGCACAAGGACCTGACCCCCACGCGCGGCATCCGGACCACGTTCGGCTCGCCGATCTTCCGCGACTTCGTCCCGCCCGACGACGCCCTCCTCGTGGCGCGGCTGCGGGCCGCGGGCGCCATCACCATCGGCAAGACCAACACGCCGGAGTTCGGAGCCGGGTCGCAGACGTTCAACGCGGTCTTCGGGGCGACGCGGAATCCCTACGACCCGACGAAGACGTGCGGCGGCAGCAGCGGCGGCGCCGCGGTGGCTCTCGCCACCGGCATGGTCCCGCTGGCCGACGGCAGCGACCTCGGCGGCTCGCTCCGCAACCCGGCCGGATTCTGCAACGTCGTCGGCCTCCGCCCCTCGCCGGGCCGCGTGCCCATCTGGCCGAGCCAGGCCGCGTGGTTCCCGCTGGGGGTCCAGGGGCCGATGGCGCGCTCGGTGGCGGACGCGGCGCTGATGCTGAGCGTCATCGCGGGCCCGGACCCGCGGGCGCCGATCTCGCTGCCCGAGCCGGGCGAGACGTTCCGCCGCCCGCTCGACCGCGACTTCGCGGGAACGCTGGTGGCCTGGAGCCGCAACCTCGGCGGCCTCCCGGTCGATCCGCGCGTATCGGCGGTGGTCGAGACGGGGCGGGCCGCGCTGGAGCGGCTCGGCTGCCGGGTGGAGGACGCGGAGCCCGACACGACCGGCGCCGCCGAGGTGTTCCAGGCGTGGCGCGCGTGGTACTTCGAGCTCTGCTATGGGGCGCTGCTCGACGAGCACCGGGACGAGATGAAGGACACCGTGGTCTGGAACATCGAGGAGGGGCGCCGGCTGACCGGGCCGCGGCTGGGCGAGGCGATGCGCGCGTGGACCGCGCTCCTCGACCGCGTGCGCCGCTTCCAGACGCGGTACGAGTACCTGGCGCTGCCGGTCACGCAGGTCCTGCCCTTCGACGTCGACCAAGCCTATCCGACCGAGATCGACGGCGCCCCGATGGCCACCTACCTCGACTGGATGCGCTCGTGCAGCGACGTCTCCGTGCTGGGGCTCCCGGCCATCGCCGTCCCCTGCGGCTTCACCGCCGACGGGCTGCCGGTGGGCATCCAGATCGTCGGCCGCCAGCAGGACGACCTCGGCGTCCTGCAACTGGCCCACGCCTTCGAGCAGGCGACGGGCGCCGGCAGGCGACGGCCGCCGCCCGGCGCGCCGGCGGGTTGACGGCATCCGGCCGCGCGGGCCCGGACGCTCTCCGCAGTCCCGGTGCGGCGCCCCCTCGAACGTGTGAAACGGTCAACGCCGGTTGCCGAGGAGCGCCTCCAGCTCGGCGACGCGGACAGCGGCGGCGGCCGCGCGGGCCTCGGCGGCCACACGGGCCTCGGCTTCCTCGGCATGGCTGCGGAGCTCGTCTCCGGTCGCGGGGTCCCGGAAGCGCATCTCCCGCCCCGGCGCGGCGCGCAACTCGAGGCCCAGCGTCTCGCTGCGGAGCACGAGCGCACCGTCCGCCTCCGTCACCGCCGGTTGACGAACGTAGCCCGGGCCCGCCAGCCGCTCGCCCTGCAGACGCTCCGGAAGATGCGCTCCGTGCGGGTCGAACTGCCAGTATTCGCGCACGCCGAGCCGCGCGTAGACCGAGCGCTTCCTCCCCAGGTCGTCCCGCCACGTGCTCGGCGAGGCCACCTCCAGCACGAAGGCAGGCGCCTGCCCTTCCTCCCAGAGCTTGTAGTTCTGCCGCTGGCGGTCCTCGACGCCGAACACCACGAAGACGTCGGGGGCGATCGACGTCCGCGGATCGCCCTCGCGGTAGTAGATCAGAAGGTCTCCCGAAACGTAGACGTCCGGGCGGCCCCTGAAGTGGCGGGCCAGGGCGCCGATGCCGTACATGATGGCGCTGCGCTGGGCGTCGTTCTCGGCCATCGGCAGGCCGTCCGAGCTCGGATAGTGAATCGGGACGGCGGCAGGCGCGGGTCGGTTCATCGCAGGGCCTCCAGCCGGCGCGGCGCGCACGACGCCCCAACCTAGCACACGCGACGAGCCCGCACGCGCCGTGATCGCGCGTATGTCGGTTGAAGCACGCATCGTGCGGAGCGGGTCGAAACGCGGCGCGCGAGGGCGTCCGGAGGCTGGCCGCGGCCGGGCAGCGTCTTTCCGACGAGGAAGGCGGCGCGCGATCGGTGGTCGGGCGGAGCTACAGCCGCTCCACGCGGAGACCGGGCACACGGCGGTAGTGCCCCTCGCCGGACGGTCCCACGAGCACGCCGAACCCCAGGTGAAGAGCGGTCGCGGCCACCGCCAGGTCGTTCGCCGGGATGAGCTCGCCGGTGCGGCGGAGATCGGCGAACAATCGTGCCCACCGCCTGGCGATGGCGGCGTCGAAGTCGACTATCGGCACGCGGGCCGCGAGCGCGTCGATCCTCGCGCGGCGCGCCGCAGCCCGCTTCGCACTGCCGGCGAGGTGCACGCCGACGAGAAGCTCCGCGTACGCCGCGGCGGGCAGCACGGCGGCCTCGTTGGCGAGGCGTCCGAGCAGGCCGCTCCAGGTCAGCGGATCGCCGGACGAGTCGCTCTCCCGCCGACGCTCGGCGGCGACGAGCGCACTCGTATCTACTACGACCCCCATCGGTTGACGGGCGGCCGGTCGGACGCGTCGACCGCCGCCAGGTCATCCGCGAGCGCGGGGTCGCCCGCCGAATCGTCGGTCCATGCGGTGAGCGCCTCCGCGACGGTCGCGCCACCCGCCGCGCCGGCGATGGGCACGACGCGCGCCACCGGCTTGCCGTTACGCTCGATGACGAACGAATCTCGGCGGTAGCGCACCCTGGCCAGCACGTCCCCCAGGTTGCGGGCAAGGTCGGTCGCTCCTATCGTGTGTTCCACAATTCCGTATTTTACAAATTCTGCGTAATGTGTCATCCCCATGCGTTCGCGACCTCCGGCCGCAGGTGCACCCGGCTGTTCGGTCTCGGGGCCGCCCATCGCGCTACCGCGGCTTGCGCCAGCGCGGCCAACCCGTCGCAGGCTCCGGGTCGGCCCCAGCCAGCCCCCACCGGCCCAGGGGCTTGCGCTGCGGCACGCACGACGTTGCGTTCTGCGGCGCAAGCTCCTAGTCTGTCATCCGCCCGTTGCCGGGAGACTTCGGGATGCCCGACCACTTCGCCCTGCGCCGTGTCGGACGCCTCGCCGCCGTGGCCATCGGCCTCGCGCTCGGCGCAGCCGCGGCGCCCGAAGCCCAACCCGCCCGCATCGAGACGGTGGAGCTCCATTCCCCCGCCGCCGGCCGCCCGATGAAGTACGAGGTCGTGCTCCCGAGCGGTTACCACGATCCGGCCAACGCGGAGCGCCGCTACCCGACGCTGTACCTCTTGCACGGCGAGGGGCGCAGCTTCCTCGCGTGGCGGGAGATCCTCGACGCGGCGGCGGTAGCGGGCGAGCGCGAGATGATCCTCGTGATGCCCGACGCCGGCGAGTCGTACTACGTCAACTGGTCGCGGACCGACGACGGGCGGCGGGACGCCTGGGAGGACTACCTCGTCGATGACGTCGTCGGGCACGTCGACGCGCGCTACCGGACCGTGGCGGCGCGCGCGGGGCGCGCCGTCGCCGGCTTCGGGATGGGCGGCTACGGCGCCCTGACCGTCGGATTGCGCCATGCGGACCGATTCGTCTCCGTCGGCAGCCAGTCGGGCCGCATCGATTACGCCCGTCTGGCCGCCGAGCGGCTCCGGCTCGGCGGCGAAGCCGATCCGCCGCGGGGCTTCACGCCGGAGGCCGAGGCGCGGCGGCGCGCCGACGACCCGCGGATCGGCCTGGCCGGCTTCAGCAGCATCGTCGACCGGACGCCGCGCGGCCAGCCTTTCGTCACCGCGGCCGAGGCGGAGGCGCACGACCCGTTCCTGCTCGTGATGCGGGTACGGCGCAGCAATCTGCCCTTCATCCAGCTCGACTCGGGCACCGCGGGCCCCTATCTCGTTACCAACCAGGCGTTCGCCGGGATGCTGATCGACGCCGACATCCCGTTCCACTTCACGCAGCGCCGGGGCAGACACGACATCGACTACTGGCGCGAGGCCTACCGCTACGCGCTCGACGTGCACTACGAGACGATGCGGCGGGCGCTGGAGCGGCGCGAGCCGTAGGACGGGCGCCGTCGGGGGTAGAATGGCGCGGACGCTAACAATCCGAGACCGCGGGAGGCGCTGATGTCAGCTCGATCCAGTCGTTTCGTCACCGTCCTGGCCGCCGTAACCCTGGCGGCGGTGGGCCTCGTCCTCGACGGGCCTTCGGCAACCGCGCAGCAGGCGCTCGCGCTCGACGCCGACGACGTCGGCGGCGTGGTGCGGAGCGCCGGCGGGCCCGAGGCGGGGGTGTGGGTCATCGCCGAGACCGACGACTTCGCAACGCTGTTCCGCAAGATCGTCGTGACGGACGACGAAGGGCGCTACGTCCTGCCGGACCTCCCGGAAGCGGACTACGAGGTCTGGGTGCGCGGCTACGGCCTGGTCGACTCGCCGCGGGTCGCCGCCCGGCCCGGACAGACGCTCGATCTGACCGCCGTCGAGGCGCCGACCCCGCGCGACGCCGCCCAGGTCTATCCGGCCAACTACTGGTACTCGCTGATGGAGGTGCCGGAGAAGACGGAGTTCCCGGGCACGGGAGGCGAGGGCAACGGCATCCCGCCGACGGTGCGCACGCAGGCCCACTGGATCGACCTGCTCAAGCAGGGCTGCCAGCTCTGCCACCAGCTCGGCAACCTGCCGACCCGCGAGATTCCCAACGCCGCCGACTTCGACTCGACCGAGGCGGCATGGGCGCACCGGATCGTCACCGGGCAGCGGGCCTCCAACATGGCCCGCACGATCAGCCGCTTCGGCCGCCAGCGCGGCATCGACGCCTACGCCGACTGGACGGACCGGATCGTGGCGGGCGAGGTGCCGGCGCAGCCGCCGCGCCCGCAGGGCCGGGAGCGCGACGTGGTGCTGACCCTGTGGGAGTGGGGCGGCGAGACCGGCTACATCCACGACGAGATCGCGACCGACAAGCGGAACCCGCAGGTCAACGCCGGCGGCCCGGTTTATGGGGTGGAGTTCGCCAACGACAAGCTGGTCTGGGTGGACCCGAACACGAACGAGGCGCACGAAGTCGTGCTGCCGGTCCGCGACACGCCCGGCGAGGGCGACTTCCGGTCCTACATCGCGCAGGAGATGCCGAACCCGTCGTTCTACTTCGGCGACGAGCTGATCTGGAACAACCCCGGCAACCCCCACAACCCGATGATGGACGGCGAGGGCCGGGTATGGATGACCCACCAGATCCGCGGCCCCGGCAACCCGGCGTGGTGCCGCGAGGGGTCCGACAACCCGTACGCGCAGTACTACCCGCTGGAGCGGGCGGCGCGGCACGTCGCTTACTACGATCCGGCGACCGGGGAGACGGAGCTCATCGACACCTGTTTCAACACGCACCACCTGCAGTTCGGCTTCGATGACGACGACACGCTGTACCTCAGCTCGGTCAGCGACGTCATCGGCTGGGTGAACACGAGGCTCTACGACGAGACCGGCGACGCGGAAGCCTCGCAGGGCTGGTGCCCGACCGTCGTCGACACGACCGGCGACGGGCGCATCGGCGAGTTCACCGGCCTCCGCGAGGACCCCGATCCCGCGAAGGACCGGCAGATGGGCCGCGGCTGGTACGGCATCGTGCCGGACCCGACCGAGCCCAACGTGGTCTGGGCGGCATCGGGTGGCGTGCCGGGGCAGATCGTGCGCCTCGACATCGGCGACAGCCCGCCCGAGAGTTGCATCGCCGAGTACTACCAGCCGCCGTTCGAGAACGAGCGGGCCGCCGTCCAGGGCTACTCGCCGCGCGGCGTCGACATCGACCGCAACGGCATCGTCTGGACGGCGCTCTCCGGCAGCGGCCACATCGCGAAGTTCGACCGCAGCCAATGTGCGGTGCTGAACGGGCCCGAGGCGACCGGCCAGCACTGCCCCGAGG
>JAPOWL010000049.1 GCA_026707615.1 Acidobacteriota bacterium
GCGCGGGTCGCATTCGAGCAGCTCGAAGGCGGGGTGTCCGTGCTCGCGGCCGACGTCGACCGGGCGCTCTTCGACCTGATCGCGCGGCTGGAGGCGTCCCTCGACTTCCCCGAGGAGGGCTACCACTTCATCGACGCGGAGACGGCGAGCGCCGAAGTGCGGGCCCTCACGGCCCGCATCGAGGCGGCGCTCGGGACCGCCCGCCACGGACGCCTCGTCCGGGAGGGGGGCCGGGCGGTCATCCTCGGGGCCCCGAACGTAGGCAAGTCGACGCTCTTCAATGGCCTGCTGGGGATGCCGCGCGCGATCGTTGCCGGCGTCGCCGGCACGACGCGCGACCTCCTGGCGGAGGCGCTCGACGTCGACGGCATCCCGGTGACGCTGGTCGACACGGCGGGGATGCGGGACAGCGCCGACGCCGTCGAGGCCGAGGGCGTGCGCCGGGCGCGAGCCGCGCTCGACGGAGCGGCGCTGGCCGTCGTCGTGCTCGACCGCTCCGTGCCGCTCGCACCCGAGGACCTCCGGCTGCTTGCCGACACGCACCGGGTACGGCGCGTCGTCGTGGTCAACAAGATCGACCGGCCGCCGTGCTGGAGCGCCGAGGACCTGGCCGCGGCCGGCGCGGCGGACGGCGCCGTCCACGTCTCCCTGCTCGACGAGAGCGGGGCGACGGCCGTCCGCGACGCCATCGCGCGGGCCCTGGGGCAGGACGGCGCCCCGGAGGACACGCCCGTGGTGTCCAACGTCCGGCACATCGCGCTGCTCGAGACGGCCGGCGCCGCGCTGGGCCGCGCGGCCGAGGCAGCGGCGGAAGGCGCGACGGAGGAGCTCGTGCTGGCCGATCTCCAGGCGGCGGGAGTCGCCCTGGAGGAGCTCGCGGGCCGGCGGGCTCCGAGCGCCGTCCTGGAGCGCATCTTCGAGCGGTTCTGCATCGGCAAGTGAGGCGAGGGGCGTTGCCGCCGACGAGGACGGAGATGCGGGCGAGCGAAGCAGCGAGCGAGCGCGAGAACCGTGCGCCCCCGGCGCCTCCGGCGGTGCCGGGCGACCTCGGGCGCGGCCGGCCGGACGACCGCTTCGACGTCATCGTCATCGGCGCGGGTCACGCGGGCTGCGAGGCCGCGCATGCCGCCGCGCGGCTCGGCTGCTCCGTCGCCCTCTGCACGCTGTCGGACGCCACGGTCGCCCGGATGCCGTGCAACCCGGCGATCGGCGGCACCGCCAAGGGCCACATGGTGCGGGAGATCGATGCTCTGGGCGGGCTGATGGGACGCGCGATCGACGCCACCGGGATTCAGTTCAAGCTGCTGAACCGCAGCCGCGGCCCCGCGGTTCGGTCGCCGCGGGCGCAGGCGGACAAGCGCCGCTACGGCCGCTGGGTGCGCGCCGAGCTCGAGCGCCAGCCGGGCATTCGGTGGGTGTTCGGGCAGGCGGGTCGCCTGCTCGTGGAGCAGGGCCGTGTGCGGGGCATCGAGCTCGAGCCCGGGCCCGGCAGCGGCGCGGGAGAGCGCATCCGGGGCGGGGCCGTCATCGTGACCGCCGGGACCTTCCTGAACGGCCTCGTGCACGTCGGACCGGAAAGCCGCCCCGCGGGCCGCGCCGGCGAGCCCCCGTCACGCGCGCTCGCCGAATCGCTCAAGGCGTGCGGCTTCGCCTGGGGCCGGCTGAAGACGGGAACGCCGCCGCGTCTCGACCGGCGGAGCATCGACTTCTCCGGGTTCGAGGAGGAACGGGGCGACCGCCCGGCCGTGCCCTTCTCGTTCCTGACCGACGGCATCGATCGGTCCCCGGTGGCGTGCCACCTGCTGCACACGACGGGCCGCGTGCACGATCTCGTCCGCGCCCACATCGACCAGTCCCCGCTCTACAACGGCCAGATCCGCGGCATCGGCCCCCGCTACTGCCCGTCTCTCGAGGACAAGGTGATGCGCTTCCCGGCGCGCGAGCGGCACTTGCTGGTTCTCGAGCCGGAAGGGCTCGACGTCGACGAGATCTACCTCAACGGCTACTCGATGAGCCTGCCGGCCGCCGTCCAGGAGCGCATGGTGCACGCGTTGCCGGGACTCGAGGGCGCCGTCGTGATGCGCCCCGGCTACGCCGTCGAGTACGACTTCATCCAGCCGACCGAGCTCCGCCGTAGCCTGGAGACGCGTCGGGTACGGGGGCTGTTTCTCGCCGGCCAGGTCAACGGGACTTCGGGCTACGAGGAAGCGGCGGCGCAGGGAATCGTGGCCGGCATCAACGCGGCCCGTCTCGTTCGCGGCGAACGCCCCTTCGTGCCGACGCGCGCGGAGGCCTACATCGGCGTGCTGGTCGACGACCTGACGACCACGGGCTGCCGGGAGCCGTACCGCATGTTCACCTCGCGCGCCGAGCACCGGCTGCTGTTGCGCATCGACAACGCCGATCTGCGCCTGACACCGCGCGGCCGTCGGGTCGGCCTGGTCGACGACCGGCGCTGGGCCCGCTTCGAGGCGCGCCGCGCGCGGTACGAGGCCAACCGGCAGCGGCTGACCCGCACGACGGTCACGCTGCCCGACGGAGCGCGGCAACGCGCGTCGCACGCCCTGCGCCGGCCGGACGTGGCCCTCGAAGCGCTGGCGGCGGCCGGGGAGATTGCGCTCGACACGTGCCGCGGGCAGGAGCACCTGGACGTGGCCAGTGTCGAGACGGCCTTCAAGTACGCCGGATACCTCCGGCGCCAGGAGGAGGCGGCCCGCCGCGCGCGCCGGGACGAGCGGCGGCGCATTCCGCGGACGCTCCGCTACGAGGCGGTCCCGGGCCTGTCGCGCGAGGTCGTCGAGCGGCTCTCCGAGGTGCGACCCGACACGCTGGGCCAGGCGGGACGGGTGCCGGGGGTGACGCCGGCGGCGGTTGCGGTGCTAGGAGCTTTCGTCGACCGCGCAAGGACGGCGCGCGGCGACGGTGCCTAGGCGCGTGCCGTCGCGGCTGGGCGACCGGCTACGGCGCCTCGCGGAGGAAGCCGGCGTTCTGCTGGAGGAATCCCTGGCGGAGCGTCTGGCGGCCTACGTCGAGTTGCTCCGGCGGTGGAACGCCAAGCTCAATCTCACCCGACTGGACCGCGACGATGCCGGCCTTGCCCGGCTGGCCATCGAGCCGTTGGCCGCCCTTCCCCACCTCCCGGCGCAGGGGACGCTCGTCGACATCGGCTCCGGCGGCGGGACGCCCGCGGTACCGGTGAAGCTGGCGCGGCCGGAGCTTGGGCTGCGGATGGTCGAGGCCAGGGCGCGCAAGGCGGCCTTCCTCCGCGAGACGGTCCGGCATCTCGGCCTCGAGCGCACGGACGTGCTCGCCGGGCGGTACGAAGCGCTCCTGTCGCGGAAGGAGCTGCAGAAGGCGCACGACGCACTGACGGTGCGCGGCGTGCGCCTGAGCCGCGAGGCGCTACGGAGCCTTCAAGCCTTCGTGGCGCCGGGCGGTGCGCTCCTGCTCTTCCGTGGCCCCGAACCGGAAGATGCCTGGCGTGACGCCTCGCCCGCCCTCGTGCGGGAGGCTACGGTCCCGCTCGGCGGGGCGGCGGGAAGCCGTCTTGTCGTCCTGCGCCGGCGAGCGGTCTGACCGCCGGCGCGCGGAGTGTTCCACGTGGAACATCTGACGGGAGCGTCCGGGGTGGCATCGACGTCGCGCCAGGCGCCTGGGTGGCCTCGCGCCGGTCGTCCGGCCGGCCGTCGGGTCGGCGCTCCAACGCCACGCGGCACGGGCGACGCCTCGCCCGCTCGCCTCGCGGGAGGCTACGGTCCCGCGCGGCGCGGAGGCGGAAGGCTATCTCGTGTTCCTGCGCCGGCGGGCGGTCTGACTGCCGGCGCGCGGAGTGTTCCACGTGGAACATCTGACGGGAGCGTCCGGGGTGGCATCGACGTCGCGCCAGGCGCCTGGGTGGCCTCGCGCCGGTCGTCCGGCCGGCCGTCGGGTCGGCGCTCCAACGCCACGCGGCACGGGCGACGCCTCGCCCGCTCGCCTCGCGGGAGGCTACGGTCCCGCGCGGCGCGGAGGCGGAAGGCTATCTCGTGTTCCTGCGCCGGCGGGCGGTCTGACTGCCGGCGCGCGGAGTGTTCCACGTGGAACATCTGACGGGAGCGTCCGGGGTGGCATCGACCCGCGCCGGGTGCCTGGGTGGCTTCGCGCGGGGCGGCCGGCCGGCCGTCGGGTCGGTGCTCCAACACCGCATGAGGGCGGCGGCGCGTCGGCCGCTCTCCGCGCGTGAGGCTACGGTCCCGCTCGGCGCAGTGGCGGCGGCCGGTCTGACTGCCCGGCGCGCGGAGTGTTCCACGTGGAACATCTGACGGAGCGTCAGGCGTGGAGTGTCGCTTCGCCCACCCCTGGCGGAGAGGCGAACAGTGGGCGCTCCCAGGGGCACCGGGATGCTGTCCCTCGCAGTGCGCGGGAGGCGTCGGTGGGCGCTCACAGAGGCACCGGGAAGCTGCCCCGTCGACCTGCGCCGCCGGGACGGCCTGACCGCCGGACCACGCATGTTCCACGTGAAGCACCTGATGGAGCGTCAAGGCGCGGAGTGGTGGGGCCGCTCCCAAGGGCACCGAGAGCCTGCCCCTGGTCGTTGTGCGTCGCCGGGACGGCTGATGCCCGGACCACGGCGTTGTTCCACGTGGAACATCTGACGGAGCGTCGGTGCCGCACCCAGAGGCACCCGGAAGCCCCTCCTCGTCGACCTGCGCGGGCGGGCGGCTGACCGGCGGGTTCCAACGTGGCACCCATCCCGGAGCGTCAGGTGTGGGAACGGTGGGGGCTGGGGCCGACCCGGAGCCTGCGACGGGTTGGCGGCGCTCGCCCGCCCTCGCGCGGGAGGCGTCGGCTCCGATCCGCTGGTGCACCGGGCAGCCGACTCGGCGTCCGGCGTCGGCAGGACCGGCTTGACCCACCGGATTCGTGAGGGTGCTGCCACGTGGAGCACCTGACGGAGCGTCAAAGCGGCTGGCAGCACCGGCGCGTCAGGTGCTTGGCGGCTCGAGCCTGGCGGCCGTCGGCGGGCTGGCGGCCGTCGGCGCCGAGCGGAACGCGGCGGCGGTCTCGGCGGGCGCGGGCGACGCAGATTTGACGCTGGCCCGGCATGAGTGTACTCTCTACGCGACGGACGCGCGTGGCATCGGCCAACCTAACGAAATTATGTTGAGAGACCTAATTTCGGGCTTTAGACCAAAGGCGCGGGTCAAGAAGATCTTCGCCGTCACGAACCAGAAGGGCGGCGTCGGGAAGACGACGACGGCGATCAATCTGGCCGCGTCGGTCGCGCTCGCCGATCGGAGGGTCCTGATCGTGGACATGGACCCGCAGGGCAACCTGACGAGCGGGGTCGGCCTGAAGGGATCGGTGCCGGAGGGGCGCACCGTCTACGACGCCCTGACCGCGGCCGGCTCCCCGGACGTCGGCCGGTTCATCGTGCCGACGGCGGTGACCGGCCTGTCCCTGATGCCGGCGGACCGCAACCTCGCCGGGGCGGAGGTCGAGCTGGTCGGCATCGCCAATCGCGAGACGCGGCTGCGGCCGCTCCTGCGGCAGGCGCACGCCCGCTTCGACTACATCTTCATCGACACGCCGCCCTCGCTCGGCCTGCTGACTCTCAATGCCCTGGTCGCCGCCGAGGCCGTGCTGATTCCACTGACGTGCGAGTACTTCGCGCTGGAAGGCCTCGCGGACCTCACGTCGACGCTCCGCCGCGTGCAGGCGCAGCTCAATCCGGACCTGGTGATCGCGGGGGTGCTTCTGACGATGGCGGACCTGAGGACCAACCTCGGGCAGCAGGTGGCCGGCGAGGTGCGCGACTTCTTCCGGGAGAAGGT
Source organism: Acidobacteriota bacterium (assembly GCA_026707615.1). Lineage (GTDB taxonomy): Bacteria > Acidobacteriota > Vicinamibacteria > Vicinamibacterales > UBA8438 > JAGWAJ01. Next base: position 5,814 of record JAPOWL010000049.1, read on the forward strand.
CTTCGAGACGACCATCCCGCGCAACGTGCGCCTGGGCGAGGCGCCGAGCTATGGGCTTCCGGCCATCCTCTACGACGTCAAGTCGAAGGGCGCGTCGGCGTACTCGGCCCTCGCGCACGAGTTCCTGCGCCGGGCGTCGCGCCCGCCCGAGCGCGGAGTCGCGATCGATGACTGACAAGCGCAAGGCCCTGGGCCGCGGCTTGCGGGCGCTGATTCCGGAGCCGGTGGCGCCGCTGCGGCGGGAACCCGCCCAGGAGGTGGACCTCGACCTCCTGCGTCCCAATCGCGAGCAGCCCCGCGGCATCATCGAGGACGCACGGCTCGAGGAGCTGGCGGCGTCCATCCGGTCGCACGGGATCATCCAGCCGCTCGTGGTCAGCCGCCAGGAGGACGGCAAGTTCGAGATCGTCGCGGGGGAGCGCCGGTGGCGGGCCGCGCAGCGGGCCGGACTCCTGCGGGTGCCGGTGGTCGAGCGGACCGTCGCGAACAGCAAGCGCCTCGAGCTGGCCCTGATCGAGAACATCCAGCGCGAGGACCTGAACGCGATCGAGACCGCCGCGGCGTACGCGCGTCTGGCCGACGAGTTCGGGTTCACGCAGGAGGAGATCGCGCGCTCGGTCGGCCGGGACCGGGCGACGGTCGCGAACTACCAGCGGCTGCTGCGGCTCCCGGCCGAGGTCCGCGCGGAGGTCGCCTCGGGCGCCCTCTCGATGGGGCACGCACGCGCCCTGGCGGGCCTGGCCGACGAGCAGGCGCAACTCGAGATCGCCCGCGAGGTGCTCGCGCGGGACCTCTCGGTGCGCGAGACCGAGGCCCTCGTCAAGGGGCGCTCGGAGCCGCCGCGCCCGGTGCCGGAGCCGCCGCCTCCCGACGTGCACACCCGCGCGGCCGAGGATCGCCTCAAGGTGGCGCTCGGCACCCGGGTCCGCATCGTCCGCCGCGGCAAGCGCGGCCGGATCGAGATCTCGTTCGTCTCCGAGGACGAGCTCCAGCGGCTCTACGAGCAGCTCACCAACGGCGCCTGACGTCCGCCGTCGCCCCGACCGTCCGCAGACCTCGGGTCTCGGCCGCTCCGGGTTCCCGCTCGCGTCCGCCCGGTGCCTCTCGGGCGGCTTTCGGCGGACCGCGAATCCCGCCGGGGTCCGCCGGCCCGGGACGCGCCCCGCCGGCTTGCCGGCTCCTCCGGCGGGATGGTATAAAGGGCTGTTTGGCCTGCCGGCGCGGGGCCGGACATGCCTGCGGGGCGTGACGGCCGCGGGTACGCGGGTCGGACGCGAGCGGGCTCTTCCGAGCGCGGGCAACCGCTTTCCCTGAGCGCGCACTGGCTTTCTCGAACGCGGGCGAGCGGGCACGCCGGTCGCCAACCCCACGATGACGCAGCGAGCAGCGGCGATGAGGTACGCGCGGGCGCTTCTTGAAGTGGCCCTGCAGGACGGAGACCCGGACCGCGTCGAGCGGGAGCTCGCGCAGTTCACCGGGCTCCTCGACGAGCACCCGGTGCTGGGTCGGGCGCTCCTCAACCCGGCCGTCGCGCCCGCCCGCAAGCGGGCCGTCGTTTCCGGGATCGTGGAGCAGGACGGCGCCCTGTCGCCACTCGTCGCGCGCCTGCTGCAGATGCTGGCGGAGCGCGACCGCCTCGCCCTGTTGCCGGACCTGCTCGACCTCTATCGCGCGCGCCTGAACGACCACCGGGGCATCGTGCGGGCGCGGATCACGACCGCCACGCCGCTCGACGACACGCGCGCGGCGGCCCTCGAGCGGGCCCTCGGGCAGGCGACGGGCCGCCAGGTGCGCATCGAGCGCAGCGTGGACCCGGCCCTCGTGGGCGGCCTCGTGGCGCAGGTCGGCGGCGTCGTCTACGACGGGAGCGTGACGCGGCACCTCGATCGGCTCCGGCAGGAGTTCGGCAGCCGGGTCTGAGCCCGGCACGGTATCGAAGGATGAACATCAAGGCAGACGAAATCTCCAAGCTCATCAAGGACCAGCTCGGGAACTACTCCCTCGACGTCGACGTGGCCGAGGTCGGGACCGTGGTTTCCGTCGGCGACGGCATCGCGCGCCTGCACGGCATCGAGGGCGCGATGGCGACCGAGATGCTCGAGTTCCCCCACGGCGTCTTCGGGATCGCGCTGAACCTCGAGGAGGAGAGCGTCGGCGCGGTGCTCCTCGGCGAGGCGACCGAGATCCGGGAGGGCGACACCGTCAAGCGGACGGGGCGCATCATCTCGGTGCCCGCGGGCGACGAGATGATCGGCCGGGTCGTCAATGCCCTGGGGCAGCCCATCGACGGCAAGGGGCCGATCAACACCACCCAGCGGTCCCCGATCGAGCGCATCGCGCCCGGCGTCGTCGACCGGCAGCCGGTGAAGGAGCCGCTGCAGACCGGCCTCAAGGCGATCGACGCGATGATCCCCATCGGGCGCGGCCAGCGCGAGCTGATCATCGGCGACCGGCAGACCGGCAAGACGGCGGTCGCCGTCGACACGATCATCAACCAGAAGGGCCTCGACGTCATCTGCATCTACAACGCCATCGGGCAGAAGCAGTCGACCATCGCGCAGGTCGTCAAGACCCTCGAGGACGAGGGGGCGATGGACTACACCATCGTCGTCGCCGCCTCCGCCTCCGACCCCGCGCCGCTGCTCTACATCAGCCCCTACTCGGCCTGCACCATCGGCGAGTTCTTCCGCGACAGCGGCCGCCACGCCGTGTGCATCTACGACGACCTGTCGAAGCACGCCCAGGCCTACCGCGAGATCTCCCTCCTGCTGCGCCGCCCGCCGGGCCGCGAGGCCTATCCGGGCGACGTCTTCTACCTGCACTCGCGCCTCCTGGAGCGGGCGGCGAAGATGAAGGACGAGCTGGGCGGAGGCTCGCTGACGGCGCTGCCGGTCATCGAGACCCAGGCCGGAGACCTCTCGGCCTACATCCCGACGAACGTCATCTCGATCACCGACGGCCAGATCTTCCTGGAGTCCGACCTCTTCAACCAGGGCATCCGGCCGGCCATCAACGCGGGCAACTCGGTCTCCCGCGTCGGCGGCTCGGCGCAGATCCGCGCCATGCGGCAGGTGGTCGGCACGCTGCGTCTCGACCTGGCGCAGTACCGCGAGCTGCAGGCCTTCGCGCAGTTCGGAAGCGACCTGGACAAGGCGACCCAGGACCAGTTGAACCGGGGCCGCCGGCTCACGGAGGTCCTCAAGCAGCCGCAGTACCGGCCGCTGCCGGTCGAGCGGCAGGTCCTCATCCTGTTCGCCGGCTCGAAGGGCCATCTCGACGGGGTCGCGGAGACGGACGTGGCGGCCTACGAGCAGGAGCTCCACCAGTACATGGACGCGCGGCACGGCGAGCTGGTGGCCAT
>JAPOWL010000268.1:0-8763 GCA_026707615.1 Acidobacteriota bacterium
CGGTCCTCGAAGCGGCCCTCGCCGAAGCCGCCGCCCAGCCTCACGTGCATCGTGAGCGGCACGAACACCATCGACGGCATGTTGAACGCCGTCCCGCGGAAACCGGCCGGGGCCACCCCGACGATGGTCAGCGGCTCCCCGTTGACAAGCAACACGTCGCCGACCACGTCGCCCGCCCCGCCCAGTTGGGTCTGCCAGAAGGCGTGGCTCAGCACGGCGACGGGATGCCCGCCGATCGGCTCGTCGACTTCCGGGCCGAACAGGCTTCCGAGCGCCGGCACGAGGCCCAGCGCCGGAAAGTACGAGCCGGAGACCTGCATGCCCTGGACGATGTCGATGGTGCGCCCCTCGTGGGCGACGCTCGCGCCGAAGCCGCGGTGCGCCACGAGGTCCGTGAACACGGTCTGCTCCCGCTGCAGGTCGCGGAACATCGGGTAGCTGAACACCTCGTCGCAGCCGCCCTGGCCCGTGCAACTGTCCGCGCCCGGCTTCGGCCCGGGGGCCTCGAGATTCACGAGGCGCTCGGGCTCGACGACCGGCAGCGGGCGCAGCAGGAACTGGCTGTAGAGCGAGAAGATCGCGGCATTCGACCCGATGCCGAGGGCCAGCGACACGACCGCCACGCTCGTGACCACCGGGGTCTTGACGAGCATGCGCAGCGCCAGTCGGACGTTGGTCATCGCCTGCTCCAGTTCCTCGATGGGCCGCAGGTTGCGCTCGCGCCGGCAGGCGTCCTTCGCGCCCTCGACGCTGCCGAACTGCACCCGGGCCCGCCGCAGCGCTTCCGGCCGGGGCACCCCGGAGCGGATCAGGTCGTCGGTGTAGGCATCGAGGTGAAACCGCATCTCCTTGTCGAGATCGTCCTCGAGGCCCTCCCGGCGGCGGGTCCACCAGCTCATCCGGCGTCTCCGCCTGCGGTCCGGAGAATCAGCCCCACCGCCTCCGCGAGCCGGGTCCAGCTCTCGACCTGCTCCTGCAGTTGCGCCCGGCCCCTGGGGGTCAGGCGGTAGAACTTCGCTTCCCGTCCCGTGTCGGACGGACGCCACTCCGCGGCGAGGAGCCTGCGCTTCTCCAGGCGGTGGAGGGCGGGATAGAGCGAGCCCTGCGGCGCCTGGAGCACGTCGCCGGATATCTGCCGGATCCGCTGCGCGATGCCGTAGCCGTGGATGGGACCGGCGGCGGCCACCCGCAGCACCAGCAGATCCAGGGTCCCCTGCGGCAGTTCGATCCGGGGTGCGGTCATCGCTCGATACCTCTATCTGCTACACGTACCCGATCACGTGTAGAAGATCAAGGCAACCGCCCCTTCGCCGTCTCGCAGCACCAAGGTATCGCTCGACCGGCACGAGCGGAAGCCCGGTACGCCCAGGTACCCTGAACGTCTCCAGCGCCGTCGCGGTACAGGACGCGCATGAGTCACCCCTCGAGGGCCCTCGAGAAGGGTCAACCAGGACCGGAAGGCGTCGCCGATGACCTACCTGGTCGGGGCAGGCAGTTTCGTCGGTATCCCAGGCTGGGGTTCTGGACGCCTGCGCTGTCTCGATCTCAGCCTACGGGGTGTATTGCACGTCCCAGATTCGAAGCAGGTTGCGGCATCCGTCGTCGAAACTACGGGTGAAATCGATCATCTGCAACTGAGCCAGGGTCCAGGACAACGGGTCGTAGTCACAGGCTCGATGCATCAGCGGCGCGATGCGCCCCTCGAACCGGTCCTGCCGAAGGGCGTACATGAGTTCTCTCTTCACCCACATGGAAGCCACGGAGTCCGGGGAGAGAACGACGATGAACCAATCGCAGCGCTGGAGCGCTCTGCCGATCTCGTCGTGCCACTGCTGGGCGCCCTGTATGTCGGTGTCGCTGTACCAGACTGGAATCTGATGGCGGCGCAGAACGCCGACCAGGCGCTCGGCGAACTCCTGATCTACATGCGAATGCGAGACGAAAACCTCGGTCGGCACTTGGGCTCGCCGCCTACGAGGCTCAGGCTTGGCCGAGGAGCGCCGCGGCGATGGGCTTGACCTCGGGATCGGCGCTCTCCGGGTCCGGCAGATCCACCCAGTGCAGCTTTCGGACGATCCAGGGAATCTCCCCCTTCGGAAGCTGCTCCCGACCACCGACTGCGACGGGAATCAGTCGGTTTCTGTAGCTCTTCGAACCCAGCGCGTACATCATCTCGGCCTTGACGTGCGGCGAGCTGATCGAGTTGGGCGTCAAGAGCACGACCATGGCGTCGGACTCTTCGAGCGCGCGGCCCACCTCGGCCGGCCAGTTGTCGCCGAGGAAGAGGTGGACTTCCGGATCCCACACCTGCAGCCCGGCCTTCCGGAGCGCCCTGGACACCCGGGCGGCCAGCGGCGAGTCCGAATGGGAGTGGCTGACGAAGACCTGCATCGGAAGCAACCCTCAACGTACTCGACGCCGCTGCGGGCGTCAACGCGCCGGGACCCGGCCTCGACTTGGACAGGCCGCCGGGTCGCGCGGCGCTCGGGCCGCCGGCACTCAGTCGTCCCGGAGCGCCACCATGGGACTGACCCGGCTGGCGCGCCGGGCCGGCAGCCAGGCGGCCAGGACGGCCGCGGCCCCGAGGACCAGTGGCACGCCGGCGAACGTCAGCGGGTCGAGCGCGTCGACCTCGAACAGCAGCCCGCCCAGCAGGCGGGTCGCCACGACGGCGAGCGCCAGCCCCAGCGCGCCGCCGAGGACCACCAGCTTGAGGCCGCCCGCGACGAGCAGCCGCACGACGCGGGGGCCGTCGGCGCCGAGCGCCTTCCGGATGCCGATCTCGCGCGTCCGCCGGGCGACGCCGTAGCTGACCACCCCGTAGAGGCCGACCGCGGCGAGCGCCAGGGCCAGCACCCCGAACGCCGACAGGACAAAGGCGGACAGCCGCTGGGGCAGCCGCATCAGGGCCAGGTGGCGGTCCATCGTCTTCGTCTCGAGGACCCGCAGGTCGGGATCCAGCTCTCGACCCGCGGCCAGGAGGGCGAGTGCCGTCCGCTCCGGGTCGACGGACGTCCTCGCCACGACCGTCAGCGACGGCGTGAACCGCTGCGAGTACGGGAGATAGACCAGGTTGCGGGGAGGCTCGCCGAGCGTCCTCACGTTCGCGTCGCTCGCGACGCCGACGACGAGCCAGGGAGGAGCGTCGCCGGGCCGCCGGACGAGCCGCCCGACCGCGTCGCCGCCCGTCCAGAAGCGCCGGGCCATCGCTTCGCTGACGATGACCACGGGCTGGGTGTCCGGCCGATCGGCGTCGAGGAAGTTGCGCCCGCGGACGATCTCGATGCCTGCCGCCTCGAAGAACCCCGGCTCGACCTCGACCCGGTCCGCGATGAAGGCACCGTGGTCCGTCGGCGGCTCGAAGCCGTCGACGTTGAAGTCGCTCGAACGCTGGCTGAGCGGGTTCAGGTGCAGGTTGCTGATGGCGCCCACCGCCTCCACGCCGGGGAGCGCGCGGAAGCGATCCAGGAGGCGCCGCGTGTACGTGCGCGCCTCGTCGGGCGTGAACCGGGTCGCAGGCGCCATGAACGTCAGCAGGGCGGCCGGCTCACGGCCGAAGCCCGGGTCGACCGCCTGCGCCTGCTGAAAGCTGCGGAGGAACAGGCCGGCGCCGACGAGCAGCACCAGCGAGATCGCGAGTTGCGCGACGACCAGCGCGTTGCGCCAGCGGAGCTGTCCGGGTTGGCCGCCCCCGGCGCTCTCGCCTCGGAGGGCGCCGGCCACGTCCGGCCGCGTGCTCCCGAGCGCCGGCACCAGACCGAGCAGGGCGCCGGCCACGACGGAGACGCCGAGCGTGAACCCGAGGACGTTGCCGTCGGGACGGAGATCCAGCGTGACCGGCGCCGGCAGCGGGAGATCCGCGGTCACCAGCAGGTCGAGCAGCCAGACCGCCAGCCCGACGCCGGCGCCGCCGGCCAGCAGGCCGAGCAGCGTCGTCTCGGTCAGGAGACGCCGCACGAGCGAACCGCGCGACGCGCCCAGCGCCAGGCGCACCGCAACCTCCTTGCGCCGGTCGAGGGCGCGCGCGAGCAGGAAGCTGGCGAGGTTGGTGCACGCCAGCAACAGCACGAGCCCGACGACCACCATCAACAGCCACGCCGCCCCCCGGATGTAGCCGTCCAGCGGCGGGAAGAGCAGTACGTCGGTGAGCGGGAGGAGCGCGAACTCCCCGGCCGGATCCCAGTTCGGAATGCGGTCCCGGGTGAGCTGCGCGGCCACCGCCCCGACGGCGGTCTCGGCACGGGACAGGGTGACGCCCGGCCGGAGACGCGCCTTGACGAAGAGCGAGCTCTGGCCGCGATGGTCGAACACCGGGACGCCGTTCAGCTCCTCGGCCATCATGTACGGGACGTAGAACGTCGGCACAAGGCCGCGGAGCGTGCCCGCGAAGTCGGGCGGTCCCACCCCGATCACCGTGTACGCGCGGCCGCCGACGCGCATCTCGCGTCCCACGACGTCCGGGTCGCCGGCGAACGCGCTCTGCCAGTAGCGATAGTCGAGCATCACGACCGGGTGCCCGCCGCGCGAGACGTCGTCGCTCGGCAGCAGGGTGCGTCCGACCGCCGCCTCGATCCCCAGCATCGGGAAGTAGCTGCCGGTGACCGCCTCCGCCGGCGCCAAGCCGACGCCACCCTCCCCCCGGTCGATCGTCAATGGCAAGAAATGGGAGGCCGCGATGTCGCTGAACACCTCGGCGGTGCCGTGGCGGACATCCTCGAAATCGGGGTAGGACAACGAGCCGAACTCGAACGCCGCCTGGTGCAGGTAGACGTTGACCACCTCTTCCGGCCGCTCGATCGGCGAATCGCGAAGGATCACGGCGTTGACGAGGCTGAAGATGGCGGTGTTTGCCCCGATGCCGAGCGCGAGCGAGAGGATGGCGACCGCCGTGAAGGCCGGACGCCTGGCGAGGGAACGCATGCCGTCGCGGACGTCGCGACCGACTCCGAGCTGGAGCCAGACCCAACCGCCGCGGATGTCGCGCACCGCGTCCTTCTGTGCTTCGACGCCGCCGAAGGCGGCGCGCGCCCGTCGCCGCGCTTCCCGCGGATGGACTCCCTCCTCGCGCACCAGACGCTCTACTTCCATGTCGAGATGGAAGCGGAACTCCTCGTCCATCCGCTGCTCGACCTCGCCACCGAACAGCAGACGGCGGAGACGGGCGCGGGCGGCATCTACCCACCGCATCACGTGCTCCGCAGCACCGCGCCGAGGCCTTCGGCGAAGCGCTGCCAGCTATCGATCTCGTCGCCGAGCGCTCGCCGGCCCGACGGCGTCAGCCGGTAGTAGCGCGCCCGCCGGTTGTTGTCGGTCGTGCCCCAGTCGCTCCGAATCAACCTCTGCTTCTCGAGGCGCTGGAGGGCCGGGTACAGCGAGCCCTGGTTGATGTCCAGCACCCCCGAAGACATCTGCCGGATCCGCTGGCCAATGCCCCAGCCGTGCATCGGCGCAAGGGAGAGCGTCTTCAGGATCACCAGGTCGAGCGAGCCTCGAAGGTCGTCTGGTCCTCTAGCCATCGAGAGGAGCATGGCTCACAGCTCCTCTAGATGTCAAGAGGACATTGGGGATGCCGTACCTGGGATGCGGTACATGCGGTACATATGGATGCATGAGGCAGACGTGCCGGAGGCGTCCAGGACGGATCACCGCCCAAGGGCACACTGGATGTGATCGCGTTGCGGGGGAGATCCGTCGCGACGCGCGCGCCACGCGATGGCTCGACGAGACGTGGCAGGACCTGCGGTTCTCCCTTCGCGCGCTCCGGGCGACGCCCGGCGTCACCACCGTCGTCATCCTGTCCCTCGCCCTGGGCATCGGTGCGAGCACCGCGATCTTCTCGCTGGTCAACGGCCTGCTGCTTCGCAGCCTGCCGGTCCCGGACGCCAATCGCCTGGTCACGCTCGGCGTCGGCAACACGGGCCAGCGGTTCACGTATGCCACGTTCGAGGAGCTTCGACGTCACGACCATCTCTTCGACGGCGCGCTGGCCTGGGCCGAGTCCGCACTGACGATCGGGGAGGAGGCGGAGCCGGCGTACGTGCAATGGGTGAGCGGAGACTTCTTCGACACCCTCGGGGCGCGGGCGTTCGCCGGCCGCACGTTCACCCGGGCCGATGACGTAGCGGGCGGAGGCCCGGAGGGGCCGGTCGCGGTCATCAGCCACGGCCTGTGGCAGCGCCGTTTCGGTGGGGCGTCGGACGCGATCGGCCGCTCGCTCCTCGTCGAGGGCGTGGCGGTGACCGTCGTCGGCGTAGCGCCCCCCGGATTCCATGGCGTGCTGGTGGGGTCGGCGTTCGACCTGCTCCTGCCCGTCCGGATCAATGACCTCATCCGGCCCACGACGCCTCGAACGTTCCATGCCCCATGGCTGCGCATCCTGCTCAGACTGCGACCCGGGCAGTCGGTGGGTGCCCTGACCGCCGCCCTGCAAGCCGCGCAGCCGCAGATTCGATCGAGATCGCATCCCCCGGGACCCATGGGCGACGCATTCCTGGGCGAGCCGTTCGTGGTCGAAAGCGCCGCCCGGGGCGTGTCGGACCTGCGTCGACGCTACGCCGCCCCACTGGTGACGCTGCTGGCGGTGGTGTCCCTGGTGCTGCTGGTGGCCTGCACGAACGTCGCCAACATCCTGCTGGGACGCGGGGCCGCGCGCCGCCACGCGCTGAGCCTGCAGGTCGCGCTGGGCGCCTCTCGCGGGCGACTCGTGCGGCGGTTCCTCATCGAGAGCGCTCTGCTCGCGTTGCTCGGCGCCGTCCTCGGCATCCTCTTCGCCGGGTGGGCGGCCCGCGCGATGGTGGCACAGCTTCCCAGCGGCGAGGTCCCGATCGTGCTCGACCTCGATGTCGATCTGCGCGTGTTGGCCTACACGGCTTCCGTCGCGGTAGCCGCGGCCCTCGTTGCGGGTCTGGCGCCGGCCCTGTGGGCGACGACCGTCCATCCCCTCGACGCCTTGAAGGCCGACGGGCGCAGCGGTGGCGGCCGGGTGCACGGCTTCAGCGCGCTGCAGGTGGCGCAGGTGGCGGTCTCGGTGCTGCTCCTGGTGGCGGCCGGCCTGTTCGGGCGAACGTTCCAGCAGCTCACCCGCGCGCCGCTCGGATTCGACGACGACCGCCTCCTCGTGGCGACCGTGCGGACGCCGACCACGCCGCCGGCGGAACAGAGCGAGGTCCGACATCGCCTGGCGCGAGCGGTCGCGTCGATTCCCGGGGTCGCCGCGGCCGGCGGCTCGGACCAGGCGCCGCTCTACACCACGTATCCGGCCTTCCCCCTCAGCCTGTCCGGCGTCTCACCCCTTCCGGCCGCCGAGGCCTCGACGCACATGGTTCCGATCACCCCTGGCTGGTTCGAGGCGTACGGCATGCCCATGCGGGCGGGACGCCCCATCGAGGAGCGGGACGCGGCCGGCGCCCAACCGGTGATGGTCGTCAACGACGAGTTCGTGGAACGGTTCCTTCCCGGTCAGGACCTGCTGGGGCGGACGGTCGCGATGACGTTCACGTTCCCCGACGGCGAATTCACGTTCGCCCCCAAGGCGGTCGTCGGGATCGTCGGCAACGCCGTGCACGAGTCCATCCGCGGTCCGGTCCACCCCATCGTCTACGTACCGATGTCGCAGGAGCCCCTGCAATCGATCTTCGTGGCGGGAATCTTCATCGCCGTGCGCTCGGAGCATGCTTCGCCGGGGCGCCTGGGTCGCAGCGTGGCGACCACGCTGGCGGGTGTCGATCCCGACGTGCGGGTGTCGTTTCTCACCGGGACGGGCATCGTGGACTTCGCGCTCGCGCGGGACCGCCTCGTGGCCCGCCTGGCGGCTTTCGCCGGTGCGCTCGCCTTGCTGCTCACGGCTCTCGGCGTGGGCGGGGTGACGGCGTACCACGCCACGCGGCGACGCCCGGAGCTCGCGGTCCGCGCCGCCCTCGGGAGCACGCGGGGGCGGCTGGTCGGACTCGTCCTCTCGCGCGTGCTGCAACGCGTGGTCGCGGGTGTGGTCGTCGGTCTGGGATTCGCCCTCTGGACGTCACGCCTGGCAGAGTCGATGCTGTTCGGCATCGAGCCCCGTGACCCGGTCGTCTTCGCCGGCGCCGCCCTCACGATCGCGGTCGTTGGTCTGCTCGCCGGATGGGTTCCGGCGCACCGCGCATCCCGGCTCCACCCGGCGCGCACGTTGACGGAAACCCGGTCGTAGGAGTGTGACCTCCGAACGCCCGGAGGATGTCGTCCGGAAGCGGCTCGAAGGAACGCCCACCGGCCGCTCCTGCAGCGGCTGCCTCGGCAGGGCCCGGAACTCGGCAACAGGGACGTTGCGGGACCGCGAACTCCGGTTCGGAGTCGGCTCCGGCAGCCTCGGCCTCGGCCTGCGGGTGCGGGTCAGGTACGTGGCCGGCGCCGGCCGCGCTTCGCCTTCGCGTTCTTGTCGACGCGCAGCTTCCACGCGGTGCGCAGCGCGCCCGCCACGGTCTCCTCGTCGGCCGCGGCCAGGCGGATGTGCGTCATGCCCATGCGGCCCCAGCCGCCGGCGATCGGCACGAAGACCGCGGGCGCCTCGGCGACGAACATCGCCTGGACCTCGGGCGAGAGCATGAGATTGCCGTAGCCCTCCGCCTCGTGGGCGAGGGTGGCGAAGATCCGGCCGCCGACCCGGAAGTCGGCCGCGCCCATGTGCGAGCGCTCCTCCGCCCCGTCGAGGACGAGCGCGAGGCGGCGGAAGTCGTCGGCGGTCGCCACGCCGCCCATCCTCGCAGGTCGGCCCAGGCGCGTCCAGGG
>JAPOWL010000132.1:0-3205 GCA_026707615.1 Acidobacteriota bacterium
TCCGGCCGGCCGCCATCGACGCGGTCGGGGACCGCGCCGACTGGGACCGGGACATGGCCGACTAGGCCGACCTGCACGAACGAGCGTCGCGCGCCTGTTCGCCGCTCGTCGCCCAGTACGCGGTCTCGATGGCCTACCGCACCCGCTTCCACCTGCGGATGAACGCCCGTGAGGCAATGCACGTCCTGGAGCTCCGCACGACGCCCCAGGGGCACCCGGCCTACCGGCGCGTCTGCCAGCGCATGCACCGGCTCATCGCGCAAGGGGCGGGGCACGCCGCCATCGCCGACGCGATGACCTTCGTCGACCACGGCGACGTCGCGCTCGAGCGCCTGGACGCCGAGCGGCGAAGCGAGCGCCGCCGCGGCGCGGCGGGCCGCGGGTAGGGGCGTCCGGCTACTCAGGAGCAACCGCCCGGGTGACGGACCGGCAACCGCACCGGACGTCACGGGGGGAGTCCGGCGCGGCCTTGAACGGCCGGCGATGATCTGGGTCCCCGCCGAAGCGTGGTCCCGGGCGGTGGTCAGGTCCGTCGCCGCCGTCAGGGCGAACGCCCCGTTGGGTCGAAGCGCAGCCAATTCCAGCGGCGCAGCGACGATCTTCGGGCGCCAACCTGCGCAGACTGGCCCCCGAGCACACGCTGATCGTCATTAACGGGAAGCGCCGCCACCGAGCCGCGGTCATCACCCGGCTTGGCAACGGCATCGCTGACGGCTCGCGGGCGTCGCGACCTGTCGGTCGTCTCCTGGGCCGGCTCGCCGGTGAACGCCGCAGCTTGTATGGCCGTGCGATCGCGCCCGAATCCTCAAAGACGGCGGGCGCAGCGACTGCTTCTACGTTAAGAACTTCGCCGGCCTGTCGGCCCGTCTGCCGATTAAGAGCGAGAGAATGACGGAGTGTTCTCCTGCGCTCGACCCAAGGGCCGGTGCCTTCGCGGTTGACGTTGGCAAACGCGGTCCGTTTGAGTTTGGCCACGCCGTCAGGAGGCAGAGCGGGCCGCACCCCGGTATGCTAGGTTGGTAAACGGCTTATGGCACCGTCACGATGTCATTCGTTGTTCAGGACAATCCGCAATTGTTGTTCAGGACAATCCGCAACGAGGACCTACAACCCACACGTCACGTTAGGAAACAGCAGGATGCACAACAGCCGAGAGTCCAGGCGCACCTCGGTGGAGTCGCGTGTGCCGGTCGACGTGATTCCGACGGGGTGCGCCATCAACCAAGGGAGTACGGACCGCGCCAACCGTTTGCGGACGGTCGTCCCCTCGTTCAACATCAACACCCAGCCGATCAGTGATGCTGCCGCCATCGTCCGGCCGGTGAACCTGCGTAATCTCGCGCCGGACGACGCCCTGATCCTGGTCAACGGAAGGCGTACCCGCCGCGCGGCGGTGATCACTTGGTTCGGGAACGGCATCGCGGTACGGGTCGCACGGGCCGGAACTGTCGGTCATCCCGTCGATCGCGCTCCGGCAGGCGGAGGTGCTGCGGGACGGCACAGCGGCCCAGTACTGCTCCGATGCCATCGCCGGTGTCATGGACTTCCAGCTCAAGGATGTCCGGGAGGTGGGAGCCTGGAGTTGCGCAGGGGGGCCTTGATGGATGCCAGCCCGGTCGGCACGTCGCCGTGCGGGTCGGCATCGTCGTCGGCATCAAACACTCCGGGCGCAGCATGACCCTGAGCAGAGAGCACGGTACCCCATCATCGAGGAGTTCACACATGCCGAGCCTCGTCGTCACTTTGTTCTGGGCTGCCGCGGCCTCGATCATCGGCGCGAGTAGCGCAGCGGCTGCCGACTGGCCCGTGACATACAGTTGGTCGGCGGAACTGGTAGCGGTCGACACCCGGGCCCGCACCGTTGTGCTTCGGCATGCCGTCAGCGGCGACGCAGTGCACGGCGCGATCAGCTTGAAGGAGGGCGATCGCGTTGTGATTGAGTGGTCCGTCACTGTGAAGGCAGACGGTATTCGGAGCGTCACGCGGGGCAAGACCGCGGGGGGGCGGTATTCGATCCCCGTCGAGTTCATACGCCTGGACGACCATCACCTCACTTTCAGACTGCCCGTGCCGGCAGTGCACGTCGAATCGCTCCGGGACGTAGAGCCGGGTACTCGAGTTACCACCATCTCGCCCCAGGCGACGTGGCAACCGGATGGCATCGTATTGCACATCGGCGCCGCGCAGTACCATCTCACCGACGCTACCGAGGCGACAGCGTCGTACGCTGCCCGTTTGGACCGCTACCTGGGGCTCAGACCGGAGGTGGATACCTACGCCGACCTCTTCGCCCGCCAACTGGGTCCATGGTTCGTTGTGCAGGAGGCGTCTCTGTAGGGCTGGACGATCCGAGCGCGCGCGATACCGACAAGACCGGTCGTGCCGGTTGCACGCACGGCTTTCAACGAGCCTACCTGGAGCGGTCCGCCTCGTCCCAGAAGCGCTCGTACTCCTGCAGGAAGGTCAGGCTGTCGAACGAGGCCATCCGGTCGAAGAAGAGGACGCCGTCGAGGTGGTCGGTCTCGTGCTGGATGACGCGCGCCGCGAAGCCCTGGGCGGTCATCCGTTGCGGCGCCCCGTGTCGATCGAGCGCCCGGACCCGGATGTCGGTGGGGCGGGGCACCCGGCCCCGGATGTCGGGGATGCTGAGGCAGCCTTCCCAGTCCTCCTCGATCTGGACGCCGATCGGCTCGACCTCCGGGTTGATCATGACGATCGGCGGCAGGCCGCCGTCGGGATCGTCGACGCCGGCGACGAAGAGCCGCCGGTCCTCGTGCACCTGGGGCGCGGCGAGACCGATGCCGGCGTACTCGCGCATGGTCTCGAACATGTCGTCGATCAGGCGCTGGACGGCGGGCGTCGCGATCTCGGCGGGGTCCAGGGGCGGCATCCGGCGGCGCAGGACGGGGTTCCCCATCCGCGCCACCTTCAGGATGGACATGGCGCCGGATTATACGGTACGGTCCGCCACGGCAGGCGGCCCGGCGCGCCGCCGGTTCCGCGCGCCGCGACGGCCGCCGTTCGGCGGCCGGGAACACCGGTGATACCACCCCACCCACACGGGGAGTCGTGGCGCTTCTGTCCTTCGTGCGGCGGGCCCCTCGCACCGCGCCGGCTGAAGGCGGGGGAGCCGGAGCGGCCGGTCTGCGACCGCTGCGGCCGGGTCATCTACCTCGATCCGAAGGTGGCCGTCGGCACCGTGATC
>JAPOWL010000132.1:3215-9131 GCA_026707615.1 Acidobacteriota bacterium
GGGGGAGATTGCGCTCGTCCGGCGCTCGATCGAGCCGGGCTACGGCAAGTGGGTCTTCCCGGGCGGCTACGTCGACCGCGGCGAGGAACCGGGGGTGGCCGCGGTGCGGGAGGCGCGCGAGGAGGCGGGCCTCGAGATCCGCCTTGACGGACTGATCGGCATCTACGCCTACCCCGGCGCCACGCCGATCGTCCTCGTCTACGCGGCGGCGGTCGTCGGCGGCCGGCTGGAGGCCGCGGACGAGTCGCTCGAGGCCGCCTGGTACGGCCCGCACGCCATCCCCTGGGACGAGCTGGCGTTCCCCAGCACGCGCGACGCGCTGCGCGACCACCGGCGCGGCCGACTGTTCACCGCCGCCCGGTAGCGGGCCGTCACGGGCGCGCTGGAGTCTGCACGGGCGCGGAGTCCGCGCGTCGCCGGTCCACGGCGCAGATTCCTGGCCCGCTCGCAGCCGCGGTGGGAGTCCGCGGAGTGTGCCTGCCCCCGGTCACGCCAGGCGGGCGAGCGCGGCCTCCGCGGCGCGGTGCCCGCTGACGACGGCGCTCTCGATCGTTCCCGGCAGCCCGGTGTCGATCCAGTCGCCGGCCAGCAGCAGCCCCTCGACCGGCGTTTCCGTGCCCGGCCGCCGCGGCTGGCCCGGCGCCAGGGAGAAGGTCGCGCGCGGCTCGCGAATGACGGATGCGTGCTCGATGCGCCAGCCGCGGTCGGGCAGCGCGTCGCGCAGGTCGGCCACGGCCCGCGCCACGATGCGCGGATTCGGCAGATGGGCGACGTCGTCGGCGCCGCTCGCGACGAGCGTCAGCCGCGCGCCGGCGAGTCGGCGACCGCCGGCGCCTCCGCTGCCGCGGGCCTCTGCGGCACGGCCAGCCTCCCCGAGACCGCCGGCTTCCCGGTGGTCGGGGATTGTCTCGAACGCCCACTGCATCGTCCGGCCCGGCAGTCCGACGAAGGGACTCGCGAGCAGCGGCCGGTCCACCCAGAGGTTGACGCTCACGATCGGGGAGCCCGGCGTGGCGCGCGCCGCCTCGGTCACCGGCGCCAGCGAGTCCGGGCGATCGGGCAGCAGGCCCGGCAGCGCGTGCCACGGGACCGCGGCGATCACGGCCTCCGCGCGGAGCAGCGTCTCGCCGGCCGCGACCCCGCGCAGCCTGGTCCCGTCGACGCGCACGGTGGCGGGCATCCGGGTGCGCACGCTCCCGCCGCGCGCCTCGACGAACCGGCGGGCCGGCTCGGCGTAGAAGGCGGCGAGGGGCCGGGCCGGGATGCCGATGGCCGCATCGGTGCGCCCAGGTCCGCACAGCTCGGCCAGGACGCGCGCGAACGGAGGTGCCGCCGCCTGCTCCGGGCGCTGGTTGAGCGCGGCGAGAGCGAGCGGTTCCCACAGCAGGTGGCGGAGGCGCGGCCCCTGCCCCAATCGCACCAGCCAGTCGCGCACGGTCTCGTCCGCCCGTGCAGTTCCGCGGGGGGCGTCGTCGCGGGGCTTCCCCGGCGCTCTGGCGCCAGGGCGTACCCGCCACCGCCCGTCGCCGCCCGGGCGCGCGCGCTCGGCGCGGACTGCTCGCAGCATCCGGAGCGCCGCCCATCGCTCGGACGCCGGCACGCGGTCCCATTCGAGAACCCCGGCCGCCAGGTTGAACGGCGCCGGCAGGTGGGGGCAGTCCAGCCGGGTCCGCGCGCCGTCGAGGTCGATCGACTCGACGGAGAGGCTCGGCGCCAGTCGCACGTCGCCGTCGGCTCCGATGCGCCGCAGGAAGCGCCACGTCTCCCGGTAGCAGCCGAACAGCACGTGCTGGCCGTTGTCGACCGGCTCGCCGGTGGCGGCGTCGCGATACGACGTCGCCCGTCCCCCGAGGCGGGGGCGCGCCTCCAGCACCAGGACCCGGGCGCCGCGGTCGGCGAGCGCGACCGCCGCGCTCAGGCCGGCGAAGCCGGCGCCGATGACGATGACGTCGTGCATGGATGGCGCATCCGTCGTGCGCGGCCGCCGTTCTGCGACCCGCTCAGGACAGCGGGGCGGCGCCGCCGCGCAGCATCACCTGCGTCCAGACGCTCGCCGCGATCAGCGCGCGCCGCGGTCGCGGCACGCGCACGACCTCGCGGAACACGTCGTGCCCGCGGCGCTCGATTCTCTTGAGGATGGCGAGGTAGATGCCGCTCATGATCTCGGCCGCCACGAGCCGGCGGGCGTCGTCCGCGGGCAGCGCCGCCTTCGACTTGGCGTAGAAGGACCGCGCCCGCCGGCATTCGAAGTCGAGCAGCGCGGCGACCCGCTCCGACAGGCCGCCGGCCAGGTCCCGGTCGGTCACGGCGAAGCGTCGCAGATCCTCCTGCGGCAGGTAGAGCCGGCCGCGAGCCAAGTCGGCCGGAAGGTCGCGGATGATGTTGGTGAGCTGCAGCGCCACGCCGAGTGCCTCCGCGTAGTCGCGGGTGCCGGCGTTGCGGTACCCGAAGATCTCGATGCAGGTGAGCCCGACCGAGGACGCGACCCGCAGGCAGTAGCCGTACAGCTCTTCGAAGGTCTCGTAGCGGCGGGGAGTGGCGTCCATGGCGACGCCGTCGATGAGATCGTCGAACGGGGCGCGCGGCAGCTGAAACCGTCCGATGACCGGCGCGAGGCAGCGCCCCTGGTCCGTCTCGGGGTGGCCGGGACCGTAGCAGCGGTCCAGCTCCGACCGCCAGCGGGCCAGCTCCCGGGCGAGGGCCTCGGCGCCGGCCCCCTCCTCGGCGCGGTCGACGGCGTCGTCGACCGCACGGCAGAAGTCCCACACCGCGACGATGGCGCGCCGCTTCGCCGCCGGCAGCACCAGGAACGAGTAGTAGAAGTTGGTGTCGCGACTCACGTCCACACGACCGCGCGCCAGACCAGGGGCAGCACGTCCCGCGGCCCCAGCACCGGACGGCTCGCGAACGGATCATATCCAGCTCCGGTGACCCGTTCGAGGACGCGCATGCCGCCCAGCCAGGTCAAGCGCAGCTCCAGGCGGAGGCGTCCCCGCACGCCGTCGCAGACGGGCCGCCCCTCGCGGAAGAGCTCCCGCGTCCGCCCCGCGCAGCAGGCGACGGCCCGCCGCCAGGCGGGCGTGAGGCGCTCCCGGCGGAGATCGTCGAGGTCGGCTCCGCAGGCCGCCTGCACCTCGGCCGGCACGTAGAGGCGTCCGACACGCCAATCCCGGCCCAGGTCCTGCAGGAAGTTCGTGACCTGCAGGGCGGAGCAGACCGCGTCGGAACGCCGGTCGAGCGCCGGGTCGCGGTAGCCGGACAGGCGCAGCACGATGCGCCCGACGGGGTTCGCGGAGCGGCGGCAGTAGTCGAGCAGATCGGCCCAGGTGGCGTAGCGCCTGACGGTGACGTCCTGCCGGAACGCGCTCAGCAGGTCGTCGAACCAGGCGACCGGCAGTTCGAACGCCGCAATCGTGTGCCCGACGGCGAGGAAGATCTCGTCGGCGTCCGGGTGCTCGGCCTGCGCATCCCCCTGCCGCGCATCCCCCCGCCGGGCAGTTCCCTGCCGGGCATTCCCCGCCCGGACATCCTCGGTCGGGACATCCCTCGCCGGGGTGTCCCCAGCGCTGCCTCGCTCGTCGAGGGTGCGGTCGGCCCAGGCGGGCGGCGCGCCCCCCGCGGCGCGCTGCAGCCGCTCACCCCAGCGGGCGAGACGGTCGAGCCGGGTCGCGGCCGTCCAGTCGCCCTCGTCGGCGAAGTCGTCGGCGACCCGGGCGAACGCATAGACGGCGGCCACGTGGGGGCGCAGGTCGGACGGGAGGAGGCGCGAGGCGACGGGGAAGTTCTCGTAGTGGCTCCGCGCGAGGCGCAGGCAGGTGGCGTAGGCACGGCGGAGGCGAGGCTCGCGGGCCGCGGGCGCCCGAGCCGCGTCGCTCACCACGCCGTCTCGGCCGCGCCGGCCCGATGGTTCACGGCGCGGGCCAGCGCGAAGAGCAGGTCGGACAGGCGGTTGACGTAGCGCAGGATGTCGGGGTCGACGGCGTCGGCGCCGAGTCCGACGATGCGCCGCTCCGCGCGCCGGCACACCGCGCGGGCGTGGTGCAGGGCCGCGCCCGCGGCGCTGCCGCCCGGCAGGATGAAGGTCCTGAGCGCCGGAACCGCGCCGTCGACGCGGTCGATCCACGACTCCAGGCGCGCCACGTCGGCCGCGTCGATCGACGCCTTCGTCACGCGGTCGGCGATGCGCGAGCGCGGGTCCGCCAGCCGGGCGCCGATGGCGAAGAGATCGCGTTGTGCGGCGACGACCATCTCGTCCAGATCGTCCGGCAGGCCGGCGGCGCGGGCGAGGCCGATCGATGCGTTCAGCTCGTCCACCTCGCCGCACGCGGCGATGCGCGGCTCCGTCTTCGGCACCGTGGTTCCGTCGAAGAGCGCCGTGGTGCCCCGGTCCCCGACTCCGGTGTAGAGTGGCACGGCCCGATTATCACACGCCTGCCGCCCCGCCCTGTCCGCATGCCGAGATTGCCGTGAGGGTCGCCCTCGCCCACGACTGGCTCGTCCACCTGGCCGGATCGGAGCGCGTGCTCGAGTCGATGCACCGACTCTATCCCGGGCCGATCCACACCCTGCTGTGCGATCCGGCGGCGATCCGGGGGAGCGTGTTCGAGAGGGCGGACGTCCGGCCGTCGTTCCTGCAGCGACTGCCGGGCGCGACGCGTCACCATCGGTCCCTCCTGCCGCTGTTTCCCCTCGCGATGGCCTCGTTCGACGTGTCGGACTTCGATCTCGTCCTCTCGTCGAGCCACGCGGCGGCCAAGAGCGTCCGGACGCGGCCCGGCCAGATGCACATCTGCTACAGCCACACGCCGATGCGCTACGCCTGGGACCTCATGGAGGACTACATCGAGCCGCTCGATCCGCTGAAGCGCGTCCTGGCGCGGTGGCTGCTGCTAGGCCTGCGAGGCTGGGACCGCCGCACGGCGCGCGGCGTGGATCACTTCCTGGCCAACTCGGCCTTCACCGCGGACCGCATCCGGCGCTGCTACGGGCGCACGGCCACGGTTCTGCATCCGCCGGTCGAGGTGGAGCGCTTTCGGCCCGCCGCGCGGAAGGGGAGCCATTTCGTCACCGTGTCGCGGCTCGTGCGCTACAAGCGGGTCGATGCCATCGTCGCGGCGTTCAACCGGCTGGGCCTGCCGCTGGTCGTGGTCGGGAGCGGCCCGGAGCGGGACGGGATCGCCGCCGCGGCCGGCCCCAACGTCGAGATCGCCGGCGCGCTCGACGACCGGGCCGTTGCCGCCGTCGTCGCGGAAGCCCGCGGGTTCGTGATCGCGGCGGTGGAGGACTTCGGCATCGCCCCCGTGGAGGCGCAGGCGGCGGGCACGCCGGTGGTCGCGCTCGGGCGCGGCGGGGCGCTCGAGACGGTCGTCGACGGGGAGACCGGCACGTTCTTCCGGGAGCAGTCGCCGGAGGCGATTGCCGAAGCGGTGGAGCGGCTCCTGCGCCTGGAAGACCGCCTCGACCCGGCGCGCCTCCGGGCCCACGCCGAGCGCTTCAGCCGGCCGCGCTTCGAGCAGGCCTACCGCGCGTTCGTCGAGGCGCGGCTGCAGGATGGCGGATCCGCGGCGCAAGTCCCGTCCCCGCCCCGGTAGAATCGCAAGCTGGGAGCTTGCGCTGCAGTCGAGTTCCGCGGCGTGAGTTCCTCGGGCGCCGGGCCGGGCACGGAGCCTGCGGCGGGTCTGGCGGCGCCGACGGAGAGGCTCGGCTCGTTGTCCGCCGCCCGGACGGCCGATTCCCGGTCGCCCCGGTCGCCGCCGGCACCCCGTACGACGGAGCAGCTCATGACCGTTCGCAGAAGAGCCTTCCTCACCGCCACCTGCTCGATCGCCGTCGCCCTCGCCGCGCGCGGCCCGGCCGCCGGACAGCCGCCGGCTGCCGGCGCGCCGGCGGCCCCGCTCTGCGGCGGCGCCCACAGCG
>JAPOWL010000564.1 GCA_026707615.1 Acidobacteriota bacterium
GCACGGCACCCGCTCCGGGGCGGGTGAGCCGGCTCACCCGGCGGACTGCCCCTTCGACAGGAGCGCGTACGAATCCCGGACGAGATCCCGGAGCACGTCGACGTCGACGTCCTCGAGCCGCTTGATGTAGAGGCACGATTTGCCGGTCGTGTGGCGGCCGAGCTTCTCCATCAACGCCGCGTGCCGCTGGAATCCGGTCTGGATGTAGACCGTCAGGCTCTGCTTGCGGGGTGAGACGCCGGTCGCCATCCAGTCGCCTTCGCGGCCGGTGGCGTATCGGTAGTGGTAGCTGCCGAAGCCGATGATGCTGTCGCCCCACATCACCGGCGGCTTGCCGGTGACCTCGGCCATCAGCTCGACGACGGCCCGGCAGTCGTCACGGCGCTTCTCGTTCTCGATGCCGTCGAGGAACGCCTCGACGTCCGCCTCGTTCTTCCGGGTCTTCAGCTCGGCCATGCGCTGCGCTCTCCGCAACCCGCCGGGCGGGGGCGCCGTTCCTCGGCTCCGGTTGTACTCCGGGGCGGGGAACCAGGCGATCATCCGTCCCCGGTTGGTCGCCAGCCAGATCTCGCCGCCGATGCGGATGGCCGCCGTCGACGCGGCGAACCCGTCGATGCGCGGATGCTGGAAGATGCGGCGGACCTCCAGCGTCTGGGGGTCGATGACGGCGACGTTCGAGGTCTCCTCGGGCGTCCCGAAGTTGCCGTGGCCGGCGGCGAGAATCTGCGCGCCGCCGGCCACGAAGCGCAGGTTGTCGGGCCGGAAGCCGATCGGCACCACGTCCCGTTGACGAGGCGTCCGGCCGCGCGACAGGCGGGTCAGCTTCTCGCCCCGCCAGCCCGCGACGTAGAGCCACGCGCCGTCGGGGGAGATCTCCAGGCCGTTGGGCGTGGTGTCGTCCGTGCCGGGGATGACGGACCAGCCGGCGTCCGCGCTCCACTCCCAGACGTCGCCGGTGGACGTGCTCGTGGCCGCGAAGCCGCCCTCCGGAAGCGCCACCACCGAGTTCAGCCGGAGCCCCTCGGGGGCCACCGCGCAGCCGACCCATGCGAGGGTCATGGGCGCGGCGCCGGCGTCGAGCTCGAAGACCTCGATCGACTCGCGCCGGCCGTGGTGGACGACGTACAGGTCGTGGACGTCACCCGCGCCCGGCTTCAGGTACAGGCCGTGGGCCCGGAACTCGTCGTTGTCCAGCTCCTCCGCCTCCAGGGGGCCGGGACAGCTCGGGTAGGTCGTCGCGTCGAGCCGCTCCGTGCGGTCCGGGGTCGGGAAGAGGACGGACGTGGTCTTGTCGGCCACGTTCACGAGGTGAATGCGGCCGCCCTCCTGGTTCCCGGAGGCCACCACCCATTCGTCCCCCGGGACGATCGCCAGGTCCTCCGGGCCGATCAGGTCGCAGATGAAACGGATGTCGCCAGCGGGCTCGCAGCCGGCCGCCTCCTGCCCGGCGACGACCCAGCCCCCCGACGCCAGCAACAACCACGCACACAGGACGATCGCGGTTCGTGCTCTCACGAAGATGCCTCCTGAGCGGTTTTGGGGGATCATACCCGCGAGAATGCGCCCCGTGATTCGCATGCCCGCGGTACTGCTCCTCGCAGCGCTCGCCGCCCCGTCGCTCGCGGCGGCCGGGCCGCAAGCCCGAACGACGGGAGCGCAGACGGAAGACGACACGACGGCCGGCCGGGGGGCGGAGTCGCAGCCGCCGACCGTCGGGGGCTTCCGCGTCGGTGCCATCATCGACGGCCCGCCGGCGCCCGTCCCTCCCGCGGTGATGACGCGCGACGCGGCGGGGCGCGCGACGGTCCGCGCGATTCGCCTCGACGAGGGCCTTCGGCTCGACGGCGTTCTCGACGAGCCGGTCTACGCGGCGGTGCCGGCCATCACCGGTTTCATCCAGCAGTTGCCGGACCCCGGAGCGCCCGCCACCGAGCGGACGGAAGCGTGGATCCTCTTCGACGCGACGAACGTCTACGTCGCGGCGCGCGTCTGGGACTCGGCGCCGGAGAGCCGCTGGGTCGCGAACGAGATGCGCCGCGACACGAGCCAGTTGCGCCAGAACGACACCTTCACCGCCTTCTTCGACACGTTCTACGACCGGCGCAACGGCTTCAACTTCTACACCAACCCCCTCGGGGCGCGCTCCGACTCGCAGTTCACGAACGAGGGCAACCCCAACAACGACTGGAACCCGGTGTGGGACGTGCGGACCGGCCGCTTCGACGGCGGGTGGACGGTCGAGATGGAGATCCCGTTCAAGACGCTGCGCTACCGGTCGGAGCCGCCGCACGTCTGGGGCATACAACTCCGCCGCGCCATCCGCCGCAAGAACGAGTGGGTCTACCTGACGCGGCTCCCGATATCGGCCGGTGGCGGGAGCGGAGCGGCCGGCATCTTCCGCGTGTCGGCGGCCGGCTCCCTCGTCGGCCTCGAGCCGCCCCCCGCCAGCCGCAACATCGAGGTCAAGCCGTACGCGATCGGCGGGGTGACCACCGACCTGACCGCGGCCCCCGCGATCGAGGACGACGCCAGCGGCGACGCCGGCGTCGATGTCAAGTACGGCATCACCCAGAACCTGACCGCCGACTTCACCTGGAACACCGACTTCGCGCAGGTGGAGGTGGACGAGCGGCAGGTCAACCTGACGCGCTTCCCCCTGTTCTTCCCGGAGAAGCGCGAGTTCTTCCTCGAGGGGCGCGGCATCTTCGGCTTCGCGCGCGGCGGCGTCACCCGCCGGCCGGGCGGCCCGGGCGGGCGGCCCGGGGGCGGCATCTTCGGGGACGTGAACGTGCCGCAGCTCTTCTACAGCCGGCGGATCGGCCTCGAGCGGGCCGCCGACGGCGCGTCGCGCGTGGTGCCCATCGTCGGGGGCGCGCGCGTGACGGGGAAGGTCGGCCCGTTCGACGTCGGGGCCCTGAACCTCCAGGCCGGCGACGAGCGGCTGTCCGCGACCCAGCCGACCAACTTCACCGTCCTCCGCCTGCGGCGCGACATCCTGCGGCGGAGCTCGGTCGGCGCGATGCTCACCAACCGCTCCGTGTCGCGCATCGCGCCCGGCTCCAGCCAGGCCTACGGCGTCGACGCCACGTTCGCCTTCTTCGACAACGTCAGCTTTCTCGGCTACCTCGCGCGGACGCGCGTCCCGGGCCCCGACCACGAGGACCGGGACACGAGCTATCAGGGCCGCTTCGAGTACGCGGCCGACCGCTACGGGGTCGTCGTGGACCACCTGGTGGTGGAGGACAACTTCCTGCCGGAGGTCGGCTTCCTGCGGCGCGACAACTTCCGCCGCAGCTTCCTGTCGGGGCGCTTCAGCCCCCGGCCGCAGTCCATCGAGAGCATCCGGCAGTTCAGCCTCGACGCGAGCCTCGACTACATCGTGACGGCCGACCGGGGGCACCTGGAGACGCGCCAGGGCATGGTGACCTTCCAGACCGAGTTCGAGTCGAGCGACCGGCTGACGGTGACGGCCACCGACACCTACGAGTTGCTGGTCGAGCCGTTCACGCCTCCCGGCGCGGAGTTCTCGATCCCGGTGGGAGGCTACGGCTTCGCCGACGTCCAGGTGGCGTACGGCATCGGGCAGCAGCGGCGCATCAACGGGCAGGTGGCGGTGCGGCGCGGGGCCTACTTCGGGGGCGACCTGACGACGGTGGAGTTGAGCCAGGGGCGCATCGCGGTGCTGCCGCAGATGTCGGTGGAGCCGATCGTCTCGTTCAACTGGATCGACACCCCGTACGGCGCCTTCCAGACGAATCTGGCCGTGACGCGGGTGAACTACGCGTTCAATCCGCGGATGTTCTTCAGCGGGCTGCTGCAGTACAACTCCGCCGACCGCTCGTTCAGCAGCAACCTGCGCCTCCGGTGGGAGTACAGCCCGGGCAGCGAGCTGTTCGTCGTCTACACGGACGACCGCGACGTGACGGGCGGGTTGCGGCCCGACCGGGGCTGGGCCCTCCGCAACCGCGGCCTCGTCGTCAAGCTCAACCGGCTCTTCCGCTTCTGACGAGGCAGGACCGCAGCGGCTCGCGGCCGGCGACCGGCGCTTCGACGGGGCCGCCCGCCAAAGCCCCGGAGTCTGCTGCGCCGCAGAACGGCGACGCCGGGTGCGCGCGGGCGCGGACTCCCGCCGCTCCCAGCGGGCCGGCGGGGTGCGTACCATCGGCGGGCGGCGCTATGATGAGCCACTGTGACTCCGTCTTCGGGGCGGCAGGCGTCCCGGGACGCTGGCGAAGACCGCACCACGAGCCCGGCACGGCTGCCGCAAAGGAGCGCTCCGATGACCCGTCGACACATCGCTTACTCGCTGCTGGCGTTCGCGTCGCTGCTCGTCGTGCCCGCGGCCGCGGCGCAGGAGACCGCTTCCACGCCGCGGACGCCCTGGGGGCATCCCGACCTGCAGGGCGCCTGGACCAACACCACCACGACGCCTCTCGAGCGCCCCGACGACCTGGAGGGCCGCGAGTTCCTCACCCAGGAGGAGTGGGCGGAGAGGAATCCCGGCTCCGGGATATCCGCCTACGACGCCGGCGCCTACAACGACTACTGGCTGGAGAAGGGCGAGCTGTCGATGCGCACGTCGCTCGTCGTCGATCCGCCGGACGGGAAGCTCCCGGCGCTGATTCCCGCGGAGGAGGAACGCGTGAACGCCCGTCGCGCGGCCGCGGCCGGTGGCGGTGGACCGGCCTCGGTGCACTCCTTCAACGCGTACGATCGGTGCATCACGCGCGGGCTGCCGGGCGCCATGATGCCCGGGTTCTACAACCACAACTACCACATCGTGCAGACGCCGGATCACGTGGCGATCCTCGTGGAGATGGTGCACGAGGCGCGCATCGTCCCGCTGGACGGCGCGCCCGCCTCGGGGGTCCGGCAGTGGCTGGGGGATTCGCGCGGCCGGTGGGAAGGCGACACGCTCGTCGTCGAGACGACCAACTTCGCCGGGAAGGTGACCGCGCGCGGCCTGACCGCGTTCGGCGGGACCGAGGGGCTCACGGTGGTGGAGCGCTTCACGCGCGTCGACGACGACACCATCGACTACCGGGTGACGGTCAGCGACCCGGCCATCTGGTCGGCGCCCTGGACGGCCTCGATCCCGATGACCGCCATGGAGGGCACCCTGTTCGAGTACGCGTGCCACGAGGGCAACTACGCGATGGGCAACATGCTCGCGGGTGCCCGGGCGGAGGAGGCGCGCTGACGATCGCGCCGGTGACCGGTCAGGGTGCGGCATCGATGGATGCCGGGCACGGGTGGCGGCCCGCGACCACCGACGAGGAGGAGGGCGGAGAGTGACAGGCGAGAAGGAGCAGCTCGACCGGGCCGAGCGCCTGCACACGGCGATGCTCGTCGCGGACCAGCTCGACCGGATCGCGGACCGGCTCGACCGGGGAAGGAAGCGGGAGGTCTGGTTCGCCATCGCGCTCGCGCTGGGCGGTGCCGCGGCCGGCATCGTGGCCGCCGGCGTGCTCGTCACCATGGGGGTCGAGTTCACGCTGCAGGCCGTTCTCGGCTGGGCGGTGGGCGTCTGGACGGGGGCGGTCCTCGGCCTCGCCGGCGCCGCCACCCGCGCCGGGGTGGAGATTCGCTCCGCCGCCGCGGGTCGGGAACCGGGCGCCCCATGAGCCAGTACGACGCCATCGCCGACCTGTACCAGGAGTCGAAGCGGCTGCCGTTCCGCGCGGCGATCGAGCGCTACACGCTGTTCGAGGCGCTCGGCGACATCCGCGGGATAGCGGTGCTCGACCTGGCCTGCGGCGCCGGACACTACACCCGTCTGCTCAAGCGGGCGGGAGCGAGCGAGGTCACGGGCGTCGACGAGTCCCCGGAGATGATCCGCCTCGCGCGGCGGGAGGAGGAGCGGGAACCGCTCGGCTGCGCCTACCTCTGCCGGGACGTCGCCGACCTGGAGCCGCCGGCGGGAGCGGCGGACCGGGTCGCGGCCATGTACCTGCTGCACTACGCCCGCAGCCGCGAGAAGCTCGTCCGCTTCTGCCGCGTCTGCCATGCCGCGCTGCGGCCGGGAGGCCGGCTCGTCGGGTTCAACGACAACGTCCTCAGTCCGCCCCGGGGAACCGTGTCGTACCGCAAGTACGGCCTGGAGAGGACAGGCCCGGCGGACCCGCACGAAGGGGCGCCGATCCGCTACCGCATCACGAACGAAGACGGGGCGCAGTTCGAGTTCAACAACT
Organism: Acidobacteriota bacterium; assembly: GCA_026707615.1. Taxonomy (GTDB): domain Bacteria; phylum Acidobacteriota; class Vicinamibacteria; order Vicinamibacterales; family UBA8438; genus JAGWAJ01. Next base: position 6,192 of record JAPOWL010000564.1, read on the forward strand.
ACTTCCTGAAGCCGCAGACCTACGACGAGGTGTTCGACGAGGTCGGTTTCCGGGACTTCCGCTGGCTCGGCGTCTCCCTCGAGCCCGGCGAGCGCGGCAATCCGTTCTGGGACGACTTCCTCCGGGACCCGCCCGTCATCGCGTTCAGCGCGACGAAGTAGTGCGAGTCGGAGTCGTGCGGCCGACATCGCGCCGCCGGCGGACGCGCTTCCGGGCGGACGGAGGACGAGACGCATGAGCAGATTCCGCGTCGGCCCCGGTTTCCTGGTGGCCGCCGCCTTCATCGGACCCGGCACCATCGTGACCGCGAGCCGGGCCGGCGCCGGTTACGGGACCGCCCTGCTCTGGGCCGTCCTGTTCTCGGTGGTCGCCACCGTCACCCTGCAGAACATGGCGGCGCGGGTGGGTCTCGCGGGCCGCCGCGGCTTCGCCGAGGCCATCCGCGACAGCGTGGCGCACCCTCTGCTGCGGTCCGGGGTGCTCGGCCTCATCGCAGTGACCATCCTGGTCGGCAACGCGGCCTTCCAGACCGGCAACCTGCTCGGCGCGTCGCTCGGCGTCAGCCTGCTGACCGGATTGCCGCAGGGGCTGCTCGTGGCGATCGTGGGCGGGGTGGCCGGCGCGGTGCTGATGGCCGGCACCTACAAGACGATCCAGAACGCCCTGGTCGGCCTCGTGGCGCTGATGAGCGTGGTGTTCTGCGTCGTCGCGGTGCTGAGTGCACCCGGTCTCGGCCAGCTTCTGTCGGGGCTGCTGGTGCCGCGCGTACCGCCGGGGGCGCTGCTCACGGTGCTGGCGCTGATCGGCACGACCGTCATCCCCTACAACCTGTTCCTCCACGCCAGCGCCACGCTCGAACGCTGGCCCGACGCGGCGCGCAACGACGAGAACATCCGCGAGAGCCGCCGCGACACCCTGTTCTCGGTGGCGCTCGGGGGCCTGACCACGGCCGCGGTCGTGATTGCCGCGTCGCCGCTGCTCGGGGAGGGCGCCGACGCGGCCGATGCGGCGACGGTCGCGGCGCGCCTCGAGCCGCTGCTCGGCCGCGCCGCACCGGTGTTCTTCGGGGTCGGGCTCTTCTCGGCCGGCCTCACCTCGGCCATCACCGCACCGCTCGCCGCCGCCTACGCCGCGGGCGGCGCGATGGGCTGGGGAGGCGACCTCCGGAGCCGGCGCTTCCGGGCCCTCTGGGGCTTCGTGCTGCTGACCGGAATGTTCTGCGGGATCTTCCTCGGGGCGTCGCCGTACCAGATCATCCTCCTGGCCCAGGCCGGCAACGCGGTCGTCCTGCCCATCACGCTGGTGCTGCTGCTCATCGTGGCGAACCGCGGTGCGGTCATGGGGGAGCACCGCAACTCGCGCCTCGCGAACGTCCTCGGCGCGCTCGTCGTCCTCGTCATCTCCGGGCTCTCGCTCGTCCAGTTGGCCCGCGTGTTCGGTCTCGGCGGGTAAGGGTCTCCGCCGTGGCACGGAGCGGACTCCGACCGGGTCGGTCGGACACCGAGCGGAGCCGGGGGGCGCAGACGGGTGGGTCGGGGCACGACTCGCCGGCCGTGGTCGACACCGCGAGCGCGCTCGCCGGCCTCGTCGCGCGCATCGGGGCGGCGACCCGGGTCGGCGTCGACACCGAGGCCGACAGCCTGCACTGCTACCGGGAGAAGGTCTGCCTGGTGCAGATCGGGCTCGCGGAGGCGGACGAGCTCGTCGATCCGCTCGCCGATCTCGATCTGACTCCGTTCCTCGGGGCCCTGTCGGGCGTCGAGGTGGTGATGCACGGGGCCGACTTCGACCTGCGCATGCTCTACCGCCTGGGGTTCGGCGCCCCGTCCGCGATCTTCGACACCATGATCGCGGCCCGGCTGACGGGCGCCCCCCGCTACGGCTATGCCGCGCTGGTGGCCGAGCACTTCGGCGTCGCGCTCACGAAGGGCCCCCAGACCGCCAACTGGGCGCTCCGGCCGCTCCCTCCGCGTCTGGCCCAGTACGCGCGCAACGACACGCACTTCCTTCTGCCGCTCGCGGAGCGTCTCGGGCGGCGGCTCGACGAGCTCGGGCGGCGGGGGTGGCTGGAGCAGTCGTGCGGGCGCGTGGTGGACGCGGCGCGAGTGGTGCGCGAGCGGGACCCGGAGACCGAGTGGCGCGTGCGCGGCAGCCACGTGCTCCGGCCGCGCGCCGCGGCCGTGCTGCGCGAGTTGTGGCGCTGGCGGGAACGGGAGGCGGAGGCCGCGGATCGCCCTCCGTTCCACGTACTCTCCAACGCGGACCTCGTCGACGCCGCGGGGAGGTTCGACCGCGGCGAGCGCGTCGCACCGCGCGGGCTGCGGAGCGGGCGCCTTGCGCGCTTCGGCCTCGCCGCCGAGGAGGCGCTGCGGCTCGAGGAGGCCGAGTGGCCGGTCCGCCCTCCGGGGCGGGCACGCCCGCAGTTCACCCGAGCCCAGGACCGGCGCCTCGCCGCGCTGCGGGGCAGGCGCGACCGGAAGGCGAAGGAGCTGGCCATCGACGCCGATCTGATCGCCCCGCGGGCGGCACTGGAGCGCGTCGCGGTCGAGGGTGACGACGCACTCGCCGGGCTCCTGCCGTGGCAGTGGTCCCTGCTCCGCGGCTGAGCGGCGTCGTATGATCGACTCCTGGCGGCGATGCAGGGGAACGACAGGAAGGGGAACGATGAAGACGGTCGGGTTCGTCGGCTGGCGCGGGATGGTCGGGTCGGTGCTGCTGGATCGGATGGCGGCGGAGGGCGACTTCACCGGGATCGACCCGGTGTTCTTCTCGACCTCGCAGGTCGGCCAGCCGGGTCCCACGGTGGGCGGCCGGGAGTCGGAACCGCTGCGCGACGCGAACGACGCGCGGGCGCTGGCCGAGACCGACATCGTAGTCACGTGCCAGGGGGGCGACTACACGCGCTCCG
>JAPOWL010000454.1:0-6365 GCA_026707615.1 Acidobacteriota bacterium
CCACGACCCTGACCGGGGTGCCGCGCGTCTACGAGAAGCTGCACGCCCGCATCCACGACGCGGTGGCGCAGGCGCCGGCGGTCCGCCGGGCTCTGTTCCACTGGGCTCTCGGGGTCGGAGGCGACGCGAGCCGCGCCGCGCGGGCGGGCCGGCGCGCGCCGCTCGCGACCCGCCTGCAGCTGGGGCTCGCCACGCGGATCGTCCTGTCGAAGGTACGCGAGCGCCTGGGGGGCCGGGTCCGCTTCGTCGTCTCGGGAAGCGCGCCCCTGGACGTGCCCGTCGCGGAGTTCCTGTTCGCGATCGGTGTGCCCGTGGTCGAGGGCTACGGCCTGACGGAGACGGCGCCGGTGCTGACCGTGAATCCGCTCGAGGCGCCGCGGCCCGGCAGCGTGGGCGTCGCCGTTCCCGGCGTCGAGATTCGGATTGCCGCCGACGGCGAGATCCTCGCGCGGGGGCCCAACGTGATGCAGGGCTACTACCACAAGCCGGAGGCGACGGCCGAGGTGATCGTCGACGGCTGGTTCCACACGGGCGACATCGGCCGCCTCGACGACGACGGCTACCTCACGATCACGGACCGGAAGAAGGAGATCATCGTGACCGCGGGCGGCAAGAACGTCGCGCCGACCCCCATCGAGGCCGAGCTGAAGCGGTCGCCGCTCGTGGCCGAGGCCGTGCTCATCGGCAATCGCCGCCCCTGCATCACGGCGCTCCTCGTCCCCGACTTCGCCGCCCTCGCGCACGAGCTGGGCACGCCGGCCGGGGCGGAGGCCCGCGAGGAGGTGGCGGGGCGGTCGGACGTGAAGGAGCGGCTCGAGGCGGTCGTCGCCGCGGTGAACGCCGACCTTCCGCGGCACGAGCAGATCAAGGAGTTCGCCGCGCTGCCGGCGGAGTTCGGCATCGCCACGGGCGAGCTGACGCCGACCCTGAAGGTCAAGCGAAGGGTCGTCGAGGAGCGCTGGGGCGCCGCGATCGAGGCGCTCTACGCGCAGTAGGAGTCTGCGCCGTAGAACGGCGCGGACTCCCCGTCAGAAAACCGTCGCTTCGGTGAGCGGCCACCACCGCAGCTGCACCTTGCCGATGATGTACTTCTTCGGCACCTGACCCCAGTGGCGGCTGTCGGAGCTGTTGTTCCGGTGGTCGCCCATGACGAAGTAGAAGCCCTCCTCGACCACCTCCGGCCCGTGGTTCTCGTGGCTGCGGTGCTCGGGCAGCACGAACGTGTCGGGCAACAGCACCTCGTTGACGTAGACGCGTCCGTCGTCGATGCGCACCGTATCGCCGGCCTCCGCGACGATCCGCTTGACGAAGGACTTGTCGGGGTCGCGCCGGTAGTGGAGCATCACGATGTCGCCCGGCTGCGGATCGCCGAAGAACTGGTACGCGGCCTTGTTGACGATGAGGCGGTCCTGGTCGCGCAGGGTCGGCTCCATGCTCTTGCCCTCGACGCGCGCCACCTGGAACCCGAACGTGACGATGAGCGTCGCGTAGACGGCGGCCGAGGCGAACGTCTTCACCCAGGCGACGAGCTCCTCGGCGGCGCGCGCGAGGAAGGGGCGCCCGGGCCGCGGGACCTCGGGCACGGGCAGGGAGTACCGGGGTTCGATCGCCGCCGCCCCTACAGCTTCAGGTAGCTCCGCAGTCGACGCGTCTGCGCTCGGCTGACCGGGATCTCCGTGCCCCTCGGGTCCTTCATCTTCAGGATGTAGTTGCGACTGAACCAAGGCACGACCTCCTTGATCTTGTTGATGTTGACGAGGTGCGAGCGGTGCACCCGCCAGAACACCGCCGGGTCGAGGGACGCCTGCAGCTCGTCGAGCGTGCGGCAGCTCGACGTCCCGATCAGCGAGCCGGCTGCAACGGTGATCGCGTCGTCGGCGAGCGACGCGTAGACGATGTCGTCGGCCTGGACGAGGAGGAACCGGTCGGCGCACCGGACGGCGATCTGGGTGCGCCGGATCGGCCGTTGCGTCATGTACTCGGCGATGCGCTCGAGCTCGCCCTCCCGGAGGGCCGCCGCCCCGCCCGCCGCCAGCCGCGACGCCTCGAGGCGCGAGCGGACCCGGCCGACGGCCTGCGCCAGGCGGTCCGGGTCGATCGGCTTCAGCAGGTAGTCGACCGCGTTGACCTCGAAGGCCTCGATGGCGTACTGGTCGTAGGCCGTCACGAAGACCACCCGGGTATCGATCCTCCGCGCGACGATCTCCCGCGCCACCTCGAAGCCGGTCCGGCCCGGCATCTGGATGTCGAGCAGGACGAGGTCCGGACGGACGGCTTCGATCAACCGCAGCGCCTCGTCGCCGTCGCGGGCCTCCCCGGCGACGGCCACGTCTTCCAGCCGCCCGAGCTGAAAGCTGAGCTCGCTGCGGGCCGGACCCTCGTCGTCGACCACGATCGCGCGCACGTTCATTCTATGTCGATACCGCCATGTCGTTACCGCCTATGCCGATGCCGGTGCCGGGCGCGGTACGACGAGCTCGGGTATCTCGATGCGGGCGCAGGTGCCCTCGCCCGGAGTGCTCTCGAGGCGCAGGTGGTAATTCTCGCCGTAGATTACGCGCAGCCGCTCGTCGACGTTCCGCAGGCCGATGCCCGCGCGCCGGTCGGGCCGCAGGTCGGCGTCGGCCATGCCGGCTCCGTTGTCGACGACCTCGATGACGCCGTGGCCGGCGACGCGCCGGCTGCGGATCAGGATGCGTCCGCCCCCCACCTTCCGTTCGATGCCGTGCTTGATCGAGTTCTCCACCAGCGGCTGCAGGACCATGCTCGGCATCACCATCTGCAGGCTGTCCGGGCCGATGTCCTTCTCCACCGTCAGCGTCGGGCCGAAGCGCACCGACTCGATGTCGAGGTACTCGTCGACCGAGGCCAGCTCCTCCCGGAGAGTGACGAACTGCTCCTGGGTGCGCAGCAGCCGGCGCAGCAGCGCCGACAGCTTGGCGATCAGCATGCGCGCCGTCTCCGGCTGCGACCGGATGAGCGACGAGATCGACGTCAGCGTGTTGAAGAGGAAGTGCGGGTTGATCTGATTCGTCAGGGCCTCCACCCGCGCCGCCATCAGGAGCGTCTCCTGCTCCTCGAGGCGGTGCTCGATGCGCGCCGTGTTCCAGATCTTGATCGGGATCGCCGCGCTCAGCACGGTGGAGAGCAGGATCAGGGCCGCCGTGCCGAGGCTCTCCGCCGGCTGGTGGAAGATGGTGGACGGGCCGAAGCGATAGCCCAGGAACTGCCGGATGATCTCCAGGCCCGCGGGGGCGGCGGCCAGGACCAGCAGCCAGTCGGCGCGGAATCGCCGCAGCAGCTTCCAGGCGTGGAGGTGGAGGTCGGCGAAGACGAGCGGAGAGAGGCGCCAGATCGCCTCCTTCGGGGATACCTCGCGCAGGCCCCCGCCGGCGAATCCGCAGCCGACGGCGAACGGCATCGCCGCGACCTCGCCGGCCACGAGCGCCGGCGCGCCGAGCAGCGCACCCACGATCGCCCCGGCGTAGGGACCGGCGAGCAGGCCGGCCAGGAACGGCCCGACGAGCGAGCAGTCGGCCGCCTCGTAGTCCAGCAGCAGGCGTGCGGTCACGCCGCCGGTCAGGGGGATGCCCAGGCTGAACGCGAAGACCAGGCGCTCGCGCCAAGCCCGCTGCTCGGTCAGCAGGATGCGCCGGAACTGGCGGAAGCGGGCGAGCATGGTGGCCAGCGTCGCCACCACGGCCAGCTTGACGATCAGCGTGGCCACCAGGACTTCCGTCGCCGTGAGGAACCGGGCTCCGTCGGGCACGGCCTCCCATTAAAGCACCACCGAACCCCCGCGGGCGCGCCGCCCTGCCTTGCTGATTCGCTACGGGCGCGGTATAGTCCGGCGGTAGTGCGACGGTTCCTGTCCTCGCGGCGCGACGACACGACCTCCGATCCCGCCACGCGCGCCCTCTCCGTCGCGGTCGTCGAGAACGACTTCGTCGAGTCCGTTTACAGCAAGATCGCCGTCATCGACGACTGGCTCTTCGGAGCGACGCTGCACCCCGGCCGCCTCGAGGCGATCCGCAAGCTCGATCTGCAACCCGGCGACGAGGTGCTGGAAGTCGGGGTCGGCACCGGGATCAACGCAGCGCTCTATCCGAGCAACGTCAGCGTGACCGGCATCGACGTGGTCGGGAAGATGCTCGAGAAGGCGGCGCGCCGGCTGGCGGCGCACAAGGTCCGCAACGTTCGCCTCCTGCAGATGGACGCCGCCCACCTCGATTTTCCGGACGACTCGTTCGACCTCGTCTACGCCCCCTACGTCATCAGCGTCGTGCCGGATCCGGTGGCGGTGGCGCGGGAGATGCGGCGGGTCTGCCGTCCCGGCGGCCGCTTCGTCTTCCTGAACCACTTTCTCAGCCCCAACCGGTTCCTCGCGCGGGCCGAGCGCCTCATCTCCCCGCTGACGGTCTACGTCGGCTTCAAGGCCGACCTGGACCTGCCGGCGTTCCTGGCGCAGGCCGACCTCGAGCCGGTCTCGATCCAGAGAGTCAACGTTCCACGCATCTGGTCCCTGGTGACCTGCACCAAGGACTGACGGCATGGCCCGCCACGAGCGCGAGTTCTTCAACGAGACCCGCGAGACCCGACCGGCCCTCTACTCCTGCCCGAGGTGCCGCCATCGCGGCGAGTACGAGGTGCGCTGGATTCGGCGCATGAAGAAGGACCGCCCCCCGCGCGGAGCCGACCCCGGGGAGCGCGCCATGTTCGCCAAGCTGCGGAACTACATGGTCCGGGTCGACGACATCGTCGTGTGCAAGAAGTGCCGGCGCCGCTTCGAGATTCCCTCCCACCAGAACCTCGCCTTCTTCTAGGGCGGAGAGCGTCCGCTTCGCGGGGGCAGGACTATAATCGCGCCGTGAAGTCAGCACCACGGCGGGACGCGCAGGCAGGCGTTGCCGGCCGGGCGAGGTGGCGGAGCGCGCTGGCCGCGGCCGCCGTGGCAGGCGCGGTCTGGCTCGCCGCCCCCCCTCCGGCCGTCGCACAGACGGAGCCCGACGCCGAGCGGGAGCGGTTCGAGTTGCGGACGGCGCTGGCCCACGGTCGGGACGCGGAGCTGGCCGAGCGGCTCGAGGCGCTGGCGGCGTCGCGCGGTCCGGACGACCCGGAGCTGGCCGCCTTCGAGGCCCGGCTGCTCATCGCCCGCGGCCGGTACGAGGAGGCGGAGGCGCGGCTGGTCCCGATCGCCGCGGACTCGCCGCGAAGCGCGGCCGCCCTCGAGCTCGGCCTGCTCCGGACCTACCTGGGGCGTCGGGCCGAGGCCCGACCCCATCTGGACGCCGTCGTGACCGAGGCGCGGCGCTCGCGGCGGGCCATCGACCTGTACCGCGGCGGGGTGGCGGCGCGCGCGCTGGGGGAGTTCCGCCTGGCGAACTCGCTGCTCCGGGGCGCCGCCGCGGCCGCGCCGGGGGACCCCGGCATCCAGACGACGTGGGGCGAGCTCTTCCTCGAGAAGTACAACCAGAGCGACGCCCTGCGGTCGTTCGGCGACGCCCTGAACCTCGACGACCAGTGGGTGCCGGCCCTGCTCGGACGGGCTCGCGCCCTCGCCAGCGACAACCCGCCGGGGGCGCGCCAGGCGGTCACCCGGGCGCTGACGATCGACGCCGACAACGTCGACGCCCACCTGATCGTCGCGGGCCTGGAGCTCGACGGGCGGAACCGGACGGCGGCGCGCGAGGCGATCGACCGGGCGCTCGCCACCAACCCCCGGAGCCTCGAGGCGCGGGCCCTGCTGGCCGCAATCGCCTTCCTCGAGGATCGCACGGCGGACTTCGAGGCGGAGGTCGAGCGTGCGCTGGCCATCAACGCGGCGTACGGCGACGTCTACCGCATCGCGGCCGTCCATACCGCCGGTGCGTACCGCTTCCCGGAGGCGGTCGAGCTGGCGCGCCGGGCGGTCGAGCTCGATCCCGGCAACACCCGGGCGCACGCGGAGCTGGGCCTGTATCTGCTCCGGACCGGGGACGAGCCGGCCGCGCGCGTGGCGCTCGAACGGTCCTTCGCCGACGACCCGTTCGACGTGATGACGTTCAACCTCCTGGCGATGATGGACACGCTGGACGGATTCCAGACCTTCGAGCGCGGGGACGTCATCCTGCGGCTGCATCCGGACGAAGCGCCCGTCCTCGGCGAGTACGCGCTCACCCTGGCGCAGGAGGCGCTCGACGTTCTCTCGGCGCGCTACGAGATGACGGTCGAGGGCCCCGTCCTGATCGAGATCTTCCCGCGCCACGACGACTTCGCGGTCCGGACGCTCGGCCTGCCGGGCATGATCGGCGCCCTCGGCGCCTGCTTCGGGCGCGTCGTGACGATGGACTCGCCCCGCGCCCGGCCGCCCGGCGACTTCAACTGGC
>JAPOWL010000454.1:6375-9092 GCA_026707615.1 Acidobacteriota bacterium
GATCGCGCACGTGATCACCCTGCAGATGTCGAAGCAGCGGCTGCCGCGGTGGCTGAGCGAGGGGATATCGACCTACGAGGAGAAGCGCGCCGACCCGGCGTGGGCGCGCGACCAGGCGCTGGAGTTCGCCGACGCGCTCAATCGCGAGCGGGTGCTGCCGCTCCGCGAGCTCAACAGCGGCTTCCGGCGCCCCGACCTGATCTCGCTCTCCTACTTCCAGGCGTCCGTGCTCGTCGAGCACCTCATCGACCGCTACGGCGAGCCGGCGCTGCGAACGCTCGTCCGGGCCTACGGAGACGGGCTCGAGACGGAGGCCGCGCTCGAGCGGATCGGGCTCGACTTCGATCGGCTGCAGGCGAGCTTCGACGAGGCGGTGGAGGCGGAGTTCGGCGCGCTCCGCCGCGCCCTCGAGGCCCCCGAGGCGCCCGGCGAGCTGCCGCCGGCCGGGGCGGAGCGGGTCGCCGCCCTGCGGGAGCGGGCGGACGCGGCGCCGGACAGCTTCCGCGCGCAGCTCGCGCTGGGCCGGGCGCTGTTCGCGGCCAGCGCGTGGGACGACGCGCGCGCCGCCCTCGAGCGGGCCGTGGAGCTGGTGCCGCTGGCGACCGGGTTCGACAGCCCCCACGGCCTGCTGGCGCGCATCGCCCAGGAGCAGGGGGATCGCGAACGGGCGATGCGGCACCTCGAGAGTCTCCTGGCGCACGACGAGACGTCCCTCGAGGCGGTGCGGCTGCTTGCGGCCCTGGCCGAGGAGGCGCGCGACGAGGCGCGGATGCGGGCGGCGTACGAGCGCGTGCTCGAGATCGACCCGTTCGACCCCGTGCCCCACCAGGCGTTGGGGCGGCTCGCCATGGCCGGCGGGCGGCACGACGTCGCCGTCCGGGAGTTCGACGTGGCCCTGGCGCTGGGGCCGGTGGACCGGGTCGTCGCGCACAGCGACTACGCGGAGAGCCTGCTCGCGACCGGCGACGTCGACGGCGCGCGCCGGCAGTCGCTCGCCGCCCTGGAGATCGCTCCGACCTACGAGCGGGCGCAGGAGCTGCTGCTCGAGGCTCTGGAGCGCGGGCCGTGAGCGTCTCGCCGCCGGACGTCCGCGACCGCCGTCGCGGCGCGGCGGCGCGAACGGGCGCCGGCGCCCCGGGGCTCCGGAGGCGGGGGGCGGTCGCGGCGGCGGTGCTCGCCGCCGCCCAAGTGTTCATCCCCTCCTCCGGACAGGGGCAGTCGACGTTCCCGGACGTCGCGGGGCGCGCCTCCGACGCCGTGCTCGCGGGCCTCGAGTGGACGTTCGCCCGCATCCGCTACAGCTCGCCTCCCGACCGGCTGGCGGAGTTCCGGCGCACCTACTGGAGCGACCCCTGGGCCATCGACGGTCCCGCCGCCGAGCAGAACCTGAGCCGGCGGATGGGCCGCGTGACGACGATCGTGGTGAACGAGCCGGTCATCCTGGAGCTCGGGGACGAAGCACTCTGGGACCACCCCTGGATCTACTTCGTCGAGCCGGCCAACATCGAGTTCACGGAGGCGGAGGTCGGCATCCTGCGCGAGTTCCTGCTGCGCGGCGGCACGGCCACCCTGGACGACTTTCACGGTCCCGTCGAATGGGATCTCGTCGAGCGGCAGATGGCGCGCGTCTTCCCGGACCGCCGGTTCGTCGAACTCGACCCCGCGCACCCGATCTTCAGCTGCTTCTACCAGCTCGACGCCTATCCCCAGATTCCGGGGCTCGGGTCGTTCTTCAACAACGTCACCTGGGAGAAGGGCGGCTTCGACCCGCACCTGCGCGCGATCCTCGACGACGACGGGCGCGCCATGGTGCTGGCCAACTTCAACACCGACATGGGCGATGGATGGGAGTGGTCGAACGCCGAGGCGTACCCCGGCTACATCCAGTACACCGCGCAGTCGTACCGCATGATGATCAACGAGATCGTCTATGCCCTCACCCACTGACCAGCAGGCGACGATCTCCGGGACGGCGACGGAGTCGACGTCGGACGCGGCCACCGCGGCCGAGCGGGTCATGGAGGGGCGCGCCGCCGTCCTCGCCGAGCTCCGCAAGGTCATCGTCGGCCAGGACGAGGCGATCGACCTCGTGCTGACGGCGCTGTTCAGCGGCGGCCACTGCCTGATCACGGGCGTCCCGGGGCTGGCGAAGACCCTTCTCGTGCGCACCCTGGCCGAGGTGCTGCACCTCACGTTCAAGCGGATCCAGTTCACGCCCGACCTGATGCCGGCCGACATCACCGGCACGGAGATCATCGAGGAGGCCGGCGGGCACCGCGAGCTGACGTTCGTCCGCGGTCCCGTGTTCGCGCAGATCATCCTCGCGGACGAGATCAACCGCACCCCGCCCAAGACGCAGTCGGCGCTGCTGGAAGCGATGCAGGAATACCACGTCACCGCGGGCGGCCGCACCTACGTGCTCGACCGGCCGTTCCTCGTGCTGGCGACGCAGAACCCCATCGAGCTCGAGGGCACCTACCCGCTGCCCGAGGCGCAGCTCTCGCGGTTCATGTTCAACATCGTGATGGGCTACCTCGCCGAGGACGACGAGGTGCGGGTGGTCACCGCCACCACGGCCGAGGAGTCGGCCCGGCCGAGCCGCGTCCTCTCCGGGGACGACATCCTCGAGTTCCAGCGCCTCGTGCGCCAGGTGGTGGTGGCCGACGAGGTGGCCCGGTATGCGGTCCGCCTCGTCGACGCGTCGCGGCCGGGCCGCG
>JAPOWL010000340.1 GCA_026707615.1 Acidobacteriota bacterium
TGGGACGGTGGGGGCTGGGGCCGACCCGGAGCCTGCGACGGGTTGGCGGCGCTAGCACTCCTTACGGGGGCTTGACGCCGCTGGGCAGCCGGGCGCGGGTGACGCTCTTGCGCTCGACGCCGCCCGGCGCGCGGCCCGGGACCGGCGGCAGCGACCGCGGGTTGAGACGCGCGAGCCCCTCGAGGATGTCCGACGCCCAGCCGAAGACGTTGCGGCCGGCGACGACGCGCCGCATGGCGTGCATCCGCCGGCGCCGCTCGTCGGCCGGCATGTCGATCGCCTGCTCGAGGGCCGAGGCGAAGCCGTCCACGTCGTAGGGGTTGATGAGCAGCGCCTCGTGGAGCTGCTGCGCGGCGCCGGCCATCTCGCTGAGGACCAGGACGCCGCCCTCGTCCTCGCGCGCCGCGACGAACTCCTTGGCCACGAGGTTCATGCCGTCGTGGAGCGAGCTGACGACGCAGAAGCTCGCCAGGCGGTACAGGGCGACGAGCCGCCGGATGCGGAGCGCCGACTTGCGGTAGCGGATCGTGCCCCGGCCGGAGCCGTGGCGCGCGTTGATGTCGGCCACCTTGCGGTCGATCGCCTCGACCACGTCGACGTAGCTCGGCAGGGTGGAGCGGGACGGGACGCCGATCTGGACGAACGTCATGCGGTCGCGCAGATCGGGCCGGCGCTCGAGCAGCAGCTCGAGGGCGTCGAGCCGCTCGAGCACGCCCTTGGTGTAGTCGAGCCGGTCGACGCCGACCCCGACGATGGGGGTGTCGAGCCCGAGCTCGTGCCGGAGCCGGGCCATCTCGGCCTCGCTCGTCGGGTCGCGGGCGATCTGCTGGATGCGGTCGTAGTCGACGCCGATGGGAACCGCCTTCACGGCGACGATGCGGTTGCCGATGCGAACGGTGTTGCGCGTCACCTCGAGGGCGAGCGCCTCGCGCGCGGCGGCCAGGAAGTTGCGCCGGTCGCGGTCGATCTGAAACGCGATCAGGTCGTTCCCGAGCAGGCCGGCGATGAGGTCGCGGCGCCAGGGGCAGATGCGCAGCCGGTCGGGGCTCGGCCAGGGGATGTGCCAGAACAGGGCCGTCTTGATGCCCGGCTCGCGATGGCGCAGCTCCGCGCCGACCAGGGCCAGGTGGTAGTCCTGGATGAACACGGGCGCGGAGCGGTCCGGAAGCTCCGACGCGATGACCTCGGCGAAGCGGCGGTTGACCCCCTGGTAGGCCGCCCAGTCGGGCGAGCGGAAGATGGGCCGCACGTGCGCCTCGTGGCACAGGGGCCACAGCCCCTCGTTCGCGAAGCCCTCGTAGTACTGCGATGCCTCTTCGGGGGAGAGCCAGATGCGGCGGAGCTCGTAGCCCGGAGCGTCGGGCGGCACTGCCACGCGGTCCCCGGCGTCGACGACGTCCCGGTCGGCGCTGCCCGATCCGTGGGCGATCCAGACGCCGCCCCGCTCCCGCATGAGCGCGTCGAGCGCCACCGCCACGCCGCCGGTCGTCGGCGCCCAGGTGATGCGGCCGTCCGGCGTGCGCGAATGCTGGTAGGGCTCGCGGTTGGAGACGACCACGAGCGGTCGCCCCGAACTGTCCGACGCGCGGGGAGGAGTCTCGGGCATGCCGGGCAGCACGGCCGTGAAGCGGTCACCGCGACCCGCCGCCGCCACGGCTACCGCCGCCGGACCTGCCGCGGGGCTCCGTGTCTGCGGCGCGCGCTCCTAGACCTCGAACGACAGGCCGCAGCCGCACGCGCTCTTGGCGTTGGGGTTGCGGAAGACCAGCGACTGCCCGAGCATGTTGGGGTCGCAGTCGAGCACGGTGCCGCGCAGGTAGCGGTAGCTCTTCGGGTCCACGAAGATCTTCATGTCGGAGCCCGCGTCGAACACCTCGTCCCCGGGGCGGGACGCGGCCTCCCACTGGAAGACGTAGCTGAGGCCGGAGCAGCCGCCCGCCCTGACGCCGACGCGCAGGCCCCCGCCGCTCTGCCCCTCGGTCGCCATCGCGTCTCGAATGCGCCTCGCCGCCGCGTCGGTGACTTCGATCATCGCTCCTGAAGCCCCAGTCTATCCGAATCCGCTCCGGGCTGTCAGAGTACGCCCGCCGTGGGGGAAAGTTCGCGCAGCCGCGACACGAGGCTGCTCACCTTCTCGATGACGTAGTCGATCTCGGCCTCCGTCGTCGTCCGGCCGAGCCCGAAGCGGAGCGACGCGCGGGCGAGGCGATCGGGGGTGCCGATGGCGCGCAGGACGTGCGACGGCTCCGGGTTCACCGACGTGCACGCCGCGCCGGACGAGACGGCGACGTCGTCGAGGCCGACGAGCAGCGACTCGCCCTCGAGCCCTTCGAAGCTGACGTTCAGGTTGTGCGGGAGACGGGCGGCCAGCGACCCGTTCACGGCCACGCCGTCGAGCCTCGATCGCAGGCCGTCGAGCAGGCGGTCCCGCAACGCGCCGACGCGCCGGGACTCCGCCGCGAGCTCCTCGCGGGCGATGGCGGCCGCGGCGCCGAGGCCGACGATGCCGGGCACGTTCAGGGTCCCGGAACGCAGACCCTGCTCGTGGCCCCCGCCGTCGAAGAGCGGCGCGATGGCCAGCCGCGGCCGGCGGCGGCGCACGAAGAGCGCCCCGATGCCCTTCGGCCCGCACATCTTGTGGGCCGTCAGCGAGAGCAGGTCCACGCCGAGCGCGCCGACGTCGACGGGTACCTTGCCGACCGCCTGGGCGGCATCGGTGTGCAGCAGGATATCGCGCGGGCGCGTCAGCGCCGCGATCTCCGGAATCGGCTGCAGCACGCCGATCTCGTTGTTGGCGGCCATGATCGACACGAGCCGCGTCTCGGGCCGGAGCGCGCGTTCGATGTCCGCGACGTCGCACAGGCCGTCGGGCCGCGGCTCCACGTAGCAGACGTCGATGCCCTCGCGCTCGAGCCGGCGGCACGGGTCGAGCACGGCGTGGTGCTCCGTCGTCATGGTGACGACGTGGAGCGGCCGCCGCGCGTCCGCGGTGGCGATTCCCCGGACGGCCAGGTTGTCGGATTCGGTCGCGCCGCTCGTGAAGCAGATCTCGCGGGGGTCGGCCCCGATGAGGTCCGCCACCTGCCGGCGGGCCGCCGCCACCGCGTCGCGCGCCGCCCACCCGAACGCGTGGTGCCGGCTGGACGGGTTGCCGAACGCCTCCGTGAAGAACGGCGTCATCGCCTCGACCACCCGCGGGTCGACCGGGGTCGTGGCGTGATGATCGAGGTAGATGGGCAGCGAGGGCATCGGATCCGCGTCCGCGCCGTTCCGTGCGGGCAGACTCCTCAGCGGTCGGCCGTAGACGGGGCCGGGTACGCCGGCTCGGGGGGGCGCCGGACGACGGTGACGGGCATCGGCTCCGGCGCCTCGTCCGCGAGCTCGTCGATCGTGAACGCGGCGAGCGACTGCACGATGCGGTCCTTCAGGCGCCACAGCGGATCGCGCACGTTGCACTTGGCGTACTGGTCGCAGCACTCGTCCTCGTCCGAGCAGGCGATGACGAGGACCGGGCCGTCTATGGCCTCGATCACCTCGGCGACGGAGATGCGCGCCGCATCGCGGGCGAGGTGGTAGCCGCCGCGCGTCCCCTGGTGCGAGGCAACCACCCCCATGCGCGCCAGGCGCTGGAGCACCTTCGCCATCAGCTCGACCGGAATGTCGTAGCGCCCGGCGATCTCCCGCGCGCTGGACGAGCGCCCCGGACGCGACGCGAGGTCCTTCAGCGCGATGAGCGCGTAGTCCGCCTTCTTCGAGAACCGCAGCATCAGCCCCGTCGCGATGGAAAAGCCGCCCCCATCATTCTAGGAGCTTGCGCCGCGGAACGCCAACCAAGTGCGTGCCGCGGCGCAAGCTCCTGGGCCGGTGGGGCTGGGGCCGACCCGGAGCCTGCGACGGGTTGGCGGCGCTAGGAGCTTGCGCCGCGGAACGCCAACCGGGTGCGTGCCGCGGCTGCATCAGAAGATGTCGTCGCCCCAGAGGCGTTCCAGGAAGACGTTCCACGGAAGCACGTCGATGTCCCCCGAGCGCCGGGGGGCGGGATCCGTGCTGACCACGATGGCCCGGCGGGGGCGGTGCTCCTCCGAGAACGCGCGGAGCCCGGTGAGGTCGGCGGGGCGAACGCGCGGAGAGGCCTTGACCTCGATGGCCACCTCCGCGTCGCGCCCGACGACGAAGTCGACCTCCAGGCCCGACTTCGTCCGCCAGTACCGCACCGGGGCGTCGTGCTCCCGATAACTCCGGTGGGCGATCAGCTCCATCAGCACGAGGTGTTCCAGCGCCTGCCCGAACGCCGGTCCCGCGGCGCGGTCCACCCGGCGTCCGCTCAGGTGGCCGGCAACGCCGACGTCGAAGAGGTAGAACCGGGGCGCGCGGACGATCACCGCGCGCGAACGCCGGCGGCTGAACGGCTCGACGAACACCCCCAGCAGCGTGTCGACGAGGATCTGGAAGTACTCGCGCACCGTCTTCGCATCGACGCCGCAGTCGCGCGCCACGCTGCTGAAGTTCAGCACCTGCCCGTGGCAGAAGCCGAGCGCGTCGAAGAACCGCGCGAACGCGGCCACGTTGCGGGTCAGCCCCTCGTCGAAGACCTCCTCCTTCAGATAGTCGTCGACGTAGCCCGCCAGCGCGCGCCGGTGCCGGGGGGCGTCGTAGTGCTGGGGAACCAGTCCCCGGTCGAGGGCCCGCAGCAGATCGAAGTCCGGCACCTCGGGCCACGCCAGCGGATGGAGGGCGAAGCGCCACGCGCGGCCGCCGAGCAGGTTGGCGCCGCCCCGCTTGAGCTTTCGCGCGCTCGATCCGCAGAGGACGAACGAGAGTCCGCGGCTCTCGATCAGCCGGTGCACTTCGTCGAGGAGCGCCGGAACCCGTTGCACCTCGTCGACGAGGATCGGCCGCTCCCGGCGCCCGGCGTCGAGCGCCATCACCTGCTCGCCGAACAGCCAGGGCTCGCGCGTGAACGCGAGAAGCTGCCGGGTGTCCAGGAGATCGAAGCGAGCGGATTCCGGGAAGCGGTCGGCGAGGAGCGTCGACTTGCCGGTCTTGCGAGGTCCCCAGAGGAACGCGGACTGCCGTGGAGGGAGCTCGAGGCCGAGCAGGCGCCGGTATCGTCCCATTGGGGAATGCGTTCCTGTTTGGTCCGACCAATCAGGAGTATAGCCCCGGACTGGCGGCACCAGTCCTCCGCTCGCCGCCAGAGTGAGGGTGGCCCTGCGTCGCCGGAACGCTCACCCGGCCGACGGTCGGCGTCGAGGGCGTGCCGGGCATCGACGACGGCATCCGCCGGCAGTGCCCGGGGTCGAACACTGCAGCCCCCCGGGGCGGCGGGAGCGGAGGCCGCGTTGGAGGAGAGCGCGCGGCAGCGTCAGTCGTTGGCGTCGGGATCGACGACGACGATCTCGCCGTGCATGAACTGGTGGCCGGCGCCGCACAGTCGGGAGCACTCGAAGCGATATCGCCCCGCCTCGCGGGCGTCGAACTCGACGACGGCCTCCCCCTGCCGGCGCTTGGGGACGGCCACGTTCACGCCGTGGCCGGCGATGCGGAAGCCGTGCATCGTGTCGTCGCTGCGCACGCGAAGCTCGAGCGTCACCCCGACGGGGACCCGAATCTCGGACGGCGTGAACGAGAACCGCTCGGCGAGCACGGGGACCACGACGCGCTCGGGCCCGACCGAGCGTGCGACGGCGATTCCCGCCCCGAGCAGCAAGACCCCGATCAGCGCTGGAACCCGTTTCGATCGCATCGGCTGGTTCAACTCGCAAGGACGGCGCCGGCGTGGCCGGCGGCGGGTATCAGGAGCGGCATCAGTACTTCGGCAGCGACGGGTCGACGGCGTCGATCCAGCGCAGGATGCCGCCGCGGAGGTTCCGCGCCCCGTCGAAGCCGGCCTCGCGCAGCAGCTTCACCGCCTTCGCGCTGCGGACGCCCGACTTGCAGTGGACGATCATCTCGCCGCGGCCCTCGAGCTCGCCGAGGCGCTTCGGCAGCTCGCCGAGCGGGATCAGGGTCGACCCCGGGATGCGGCAGATCTGGAACTCCTGCGGCTCGCGGACGTCGAGAACGAACACGCCGCCGGCATCCAGGCGTGACTTGAGCTCCTCGACCGTCGCCTCGTCGCCCGCGTCTGCCGCCGGTCCGGCGCCCGCCGTTCCGGTGTCCGGAGCGGCCGGCGCCACGCCGCAGAACTGCTCGTAGTCGATGAGCTCCGTAACCGTCGGGCGATCGCCGCAGACCGGGCAGTCCGGGTCCTTCCGGAGCTTCAGCTCGCGGAAACGCATGCGGAGCGCGTCGTAGACCAGGAAGCGGCCGATGAGCGGCTCGCCCCGGCCGATGATCAGCTTGACCGCCTCGGTCGCCTGGATCGTGCCGACGACACCCGGCAGGATGCCGAGCACCCCTCCCTCGGCGCAGCTCGGGACGAGGCCGGGGGGCGGCGGCTCGGGGTAGAGGCAGCGGTAGCACGGCCCGTCCTTCGCGCCGAAGACCGACGCCTGGCCCTCGAAACGGAAGATGCTGCCGTAGGCGTTCGGCCGCCCGAGGAGCACGCAGGCGTCGTTGACGAGATAGCGGGTCGGGAAGTTGTCGGTGCCGTCGACGATCACGTCGTAGCCGCCCAGCAGGTCGAGGGCGTTGGCCGAGGAGAGCGCGACCTCGTGGGTCTCGACCTCGACCTCGGGGTTGATGGCGTGCAGCGAGTCGCGGGCCGAGTCGAGCTTCCGCCGGCCGACGTCGGGCGTGCCGTGGATGATCTGCCGCTGCAGGTTGCTGTAGTCGACCACGTCGAAGTCGACGAGCCCGATCCGGCCGACGCCCGCCGCCGCAAGGTACATCGCCACCGGCGAGCCCAGCCCGCCCGCTCCGATGCAGAGCACGCTGGCCGCCTTCAGCTTGAGCTGCCCGTCCATGCCCACCTCGGGCATGATCAGGTGGCGGCTGTAGCGGGCCACCTCCTGGTTGCTCAGGGCGGGCGCCGGGGCGGCCACGGTCATGCCCGCCTCCCCGCCCCGCCCGCGACGGACGGGATGATGCTGACGGTGTCGCCGTCCTTGACGGGGGTCGCTTCCCTCTCGAGGAAACGGATGTCGTCGTCGTTCACGTAGATGGCGACGAAGCTCCGCAGCTTGCCGTCCTCGTTGTAGAGGTGCTTGCGCAGGCTGCCGTAGCGGGCGGTCATGTTCGCCAGCAGCTCGCCGACGGTGGCGCCTTCGGCCTCGACCACTTCCTGCTGGTCCGCGTAACCGCGCAGCGGGGTCGGTATCAGAATCCTGGTGGGCATGGTGTCTCGCCTGTGCGCTTCCCTGCGCCGCCTTCCCGAGCGACGGTGACGGTCTCCTCGTCGAACGCCGACCGGTCCTCCCGCAGCCGCCAGGAGGTCAGGGCGGCGGGCTCGCCCCGTTCGACCGCCACGATCACGTACGCGAATCCCGGCCACGCGTGCTCCAGGTCGTAGCGCGACGGCCGCGCCGGGTGGTCCGGGTGCGAGTGGTAGAACCCGAGCAGCCCCGCTCCGAGCTCGCTCGCCCGGCGCTCGGCGGCCAGGTAGTCGGTCGGCCGCACGCGGAAGCGCCGCCGCGCCTCCTTCTCGGCCGCGTTCGGCAGCGCGAGCGCCTCCACCACCCGTTCTCCGCTCCCGATGAGCGCACCGCAGCACTCGTAGGGGTAGGTCTCGCGGCCGTGCCGGCGAATGCCGCGATCCGCGCCTGCGGTGAGCGTCAGCATCGGTCTTCTGTTCCTGCGCCTGCGCCGTCCGCTCAGGACGGTCCCCCCGACTCGGTGGCGAAGCCCTTCTCGCGCCACGCGAGCGTGCCGCCGCTGATGCTCCGCACGTTGCGGTAGCCCAGCGACTTCAGGTAGAGGAGGCCCGACAGCGATGCGTTGCCCCGCTGGCAGACGCTGAGGATCGGCGCGTTGCGGTCCTCCGGCAGCACCGAGCGGTCGGCCTCGCCCGAACCGAGCTCCGCGAGCGGCAGGTTGACCGCGCCCGGAACGTGCGCCTCGCGGAACTGCTCGCGCGGTCGGACGTCGAGCACGAACGGACGGCCGTTCCGGAGCTCGGCGTGCGCCTTCTCGACGTCGACGGTCAGGTCGGCGTTGCCGCGGACGTTCTCCACCATCGTGTCGAGCAGCGGGCTGCGCGGCGCCGCGGTCCTCGCCTGCTGCGCTTCCCGCGCCACGAGCCCCGGCAGGTGCTTCACGACGGACGACGCGTACTTGAACGCGCTGTCGCAGAAGATGACCACCGCGACGTTCCCCGGCTCGTCGGGCACGAGGCGGAACGCCCCGGCGAGGGCCATCGCCGAGCTGGGCCCGGCCGTGATGCTCTCCTCGCGGTTCAGCCGGAGGCAGAGGTCGAACGCCTCGCGATTGTCCACCTCGACCAGCCCGTCGTACTCGTCCGGGAAGAAGAGCTTCGTCTGCTGGAGCTGCCGGAGGCTGCGGACGCCGGGGATGTCGTGGCCCTCGCTGGGGTGGACGCCGAGCACCTGGACGCCGGCCCGCTGCTCCTTCAGGAAGCGTCCGGTGCCGGTGATCGTTCCGCAGGTGCCGAGCCCCGAGACGAAGTGCGTCACCTGCCCCTCGGTCTGGCGCCAGATCTCGGGCCCCGTGGTCTTGTAGTGCGCCTCGGGGTTCGCCTCGTTGGCGTACTGGTTCAGCATGTGGAAGTCGGGCCGCTCGGCAATCTCCATCGCCTTCGCGATGGCGCCCTCGGGCGCGCCGGGCGCCGGGCACAGCGTGTCGTCGAGCTCCATCACGTCCGCCCCGAAGAAGCGCAGCATGGTGCGCTTCTCGAGCGGGATCTCGCTCGAGAGCGGCGTCGTCAGCGAGTAGCCCCTGGCGTTGGCAATCATGGCCAGCGCCATGCCGGTGTTCCCCGACGTCGGCTCCACGAGCTTCTGGTCCGCCTGCACGGTCCGCCGCGCCTCGCCGTCCGCGACGAGGTTGGCGGCCACGCGGTCCTTGACCGCGCCGAACGGGTTGTACCACTCCAGCTTGCCGGAGACGCGG
>JAPOWL010000218.1 GCA_026707615.1 Acidobacteriota bacterium
CCCGCTACCGCGCCGCCTGGGTGCTGCCCGTCGCGACCCCGCCGATCCGCGCCGGCTGGGTCGAGGTCGCGGACGGGGTCGTGACCGACGTCGGGCCGCCCGCCTCCCTCCCGCGGGACCGCCCCGCCCGGACCGTGCACCTGCCGGCGCACGCCGTACTGCCGGGCCTCGTCAACGCGCACACCCACCTGGAGCTCTCCGGCCTGCGGGGGGCCGTTCCCCGGACACGCTCGATGCCGGAGTGGGCTCGCGCCGTCATGGCGGGCCGGGCTCGGCCGGCGGCCGGCCGCGAGGCGGCCGTCGGCTCCGCGGTGGACGAGATGCGGGGGGCGGGCACCGCCCTGGTCGGCGACGTTGCGAACACGCGCGAATCGCTGGCCGCGCTCCGTGACGGTCCGGTGGCCGCGGTCGTGTTCCGAGAGGCCCTGGGCTTCGATGTGGGTGACGCCGAGGCGGACGCGATCGGGACCGCGCTGTCCGGGGAGCGGGCGGCCGGGGCCGGCAACCACGTGCGGGTCGCCATCGCCGCGCACGCGCCGTACTCCGTGTCGCCCGCCCTGTTCCGGGCCCTGGTCGGCGCCGCCGGCAGCGGCCCGCGGTCGGTCCACGTCGCCGAGTCGGCGGAGGAGCTCGAGCTGCTGCAGGCGGGGACCGGCGTCTGGCGCGCCATCCTCGAGGAGCGGGGCCGCTGGCGCGCGGGCTGGGTGCCTCCCCGCTCGGGACCCGTCGCGTACCTCGATGCGCTCGGCTGGGTCGGCCCGCGCACGCTCATCGTGCACGGCGTACACCTCACGCCGACCGAAATCGATCGGATCGCGGCCGCGGGGGCGACGCTCGTGGCGTGCCCGCGCAGCAACGCCTGGACCGGCGCCGGCACGCCGCCGATCGCTCGCTTCTACGCGGCGGGGGGGCGGGTGGCGGTGGGCACCGACAGTCTGGCCAGCGCCCCGGATCTCAACGTGTTCGCCGAGCTCTCCCTGATGCGGCGGCTGGCGCCGTCGGTGCCGGCCTCGGCGCTCCTCGCCAGCGCGACCGCGGTGGGAGCGTCCGCGCTCGGGGCCGGCGACCGCTTCGGCGTCATCGCGCCGTCGCGCCCGGCTTCGCTGATCGCGGTCGAGTTGCGGGGGGCGACCGACGATGTGGAAGAATACCTGCTCAGTGGCATCGAGCCCGATAGCGTCACCTGGCTCGCGGACCTCGAATCCGGGCCGGGCGGCCCCGAGGGGTAGACAGGATTGAATCGCACCCGGGCGGTACTGGCCGGGCCGCGGGAGCTCGCCGGCCGTCTCCGCACCTACGCCTCGCTGGTGCGGCTGAGCCACACGGTCTTCGCGCTCCCGTTCGCGCTGACCGGCGCGATGCTCGCTGCCGTCGAGACCCCGTTGACGGCGGCGCGGCTCGCCTGGATCGTGGCCGCGATGGCGACCGCGCGCACCGCCGCGATGGGCTTCAACCGCCTGGTCGACGCGCGATCCGACGCTCTGAACCCGCGCACCCGCAACCGCGAGCTGCCCCGCGGCCGGGTCTCGCGACGGGAAGCGGCAGTGCTGGTCGGCGTGTCGTCCGCCGCCTTCGTGGCCGTGACGTCGCGCATCAGCGTGCTCTGCCTGGCGCTGTCCCCGGTCGCGCTCGGCATCGTCTTCTGGTACTCGCTGGCCAAGCGCTACACGACGTGGACGCAGGTCTTTCTCGGCGTCGCACTCGCGGTTGCGCCCGTCGGAGGATGGATTGCGGCCGGCGGCGGAGCCGGTTGGGAGCCGTGGCTGCTCGCGATCGGCACCGGAACCTGGGTGGCGGGCTTCGACATCCTCTACGCGTGCCAGGACGTGGAGTTCGACCGGAGCCATGGGCTGCGATCGATCCCGGCCCGCTTCGGCGTCGCGCGGGCGCTCACCATCGCGCGCGCGTTCCACGTGCTCACCGTGGCGGCCCTGGCCTCGCTGGCGTGGGTGGTTCCGCTCGGGCCGGTCTACCTGGCCGGCGTCGCCGGTGTCGCCGCGCTGCTCGCGTACGAGCAGTCGCTCGTGCGGCCGGGCGACCTGTCGCGGGTGATGCAGGCGTTCGACCTGAACGGCTACGTCGGCGTGCTCTACTGCGTCGCGACGGCGGTGGCGATCCATGTCTGAGCCGCGCCGACTCACCGTGGGCATCACGGGAGCCAGCGGCGCCCTGTACGCCGTGCGGACGGTCGCAGCGCTCCTCGCGGAGGGCGTTGCCGTCGAGCTCGTCGTTTCGGACTTCGGGCGACGGCTGCTGCGGGACGAGCTGGGACCGGAGGCGGCGCTCGAGCGCCTGGCCGATTACCTCGCGCGCCGCTACGGCATCGCGCCGCCCGGGCGCGGCCTCGTCGTTCACAGCAACCGGGACGTCGGGGCCTCGATTGCCAGCGGAAGCCACCCGAGCGAGGCGATGGTGATCGTCCCGTGCTCGATGAAGACGCTGGCCGGCGTCGCGCACGGGCTTTCGCGCAACCTGATCGAGCGGGCCGCCGACGTCGTGCTCAAGGAGGGGCGCCGCCTCGTCCTGGTGCCGCGGGAGACACCCATGAGCCTGCCGCAGCTTCGCAATCTCGTCCTCTGCGCGGAGGCCGGGGCGCACGTGCTGCCCGCGATGCCTGCCTTCTACCAGCGCCCGCGCACGCTCGACGACCTGGCGGACTTCCTGGCCGGCAAGATCCTCGCCGCGCTCGGCTTCGAGCAGCGCCTCTTTCCGGCGTGGAACGGCGCGCCGCCGGACGACGGATCGGACGCCGGCGGATGACCGCCGTTCGCGGGGGGGCTGGGGAGCGGCCGGCCGGTCGGGAGGCGGGGGCGGCCGCGGGGGTAGACAAGGGGCCCGCCCGCATCGCGGCGATGTTCGACGCGATCGCCCGCCGCTACGACCTGCTGAACCGGGTCCTGAGCGCGGGGCTGGACCAGCGGTGGCGAGCGCGGGCGGTGCGGTCGCTGGGGCTGACGGGGCGGGAGACGGTGGTGGATTTCTGCACGGGCACCGCCGACCTGGCCATCGCGCTGGCCGGAGGGCGCGGAGGCGCGGCGCGCGTGGTGGGGCTCGACTTCGCGGGGGAGATGCTGCGGCACGGGCGGGCCAAGCTGCGGCGGTCGGGGCTGGAGCGGCGGGTCGCCCTCGTGCGCGCCGACGCGACGCAGGCGCCGCTCGCCGACGGCGCCGTCGACGCGGCGACGGTCGCCTTCGGCATCCGGAACGTCGAGCAGCCGCAGCTCGCCCTCTCCGAGATGCACCGGCTCGTCCGCCCCGGGGGCCGGATCGCGATCCTGGAGTTCGGCATGCCTCGGCTCCCGGTGGTCGGCGCCGCCTACGGCTGGTATTTCCGTCGCGTCCTGCCGCGGCTGGGGAGCGCCGTGTCGGGGCACGGCAGCGCGTACGCCTATCTTCCCGCGTCGGTGGGAGCGTTCCCCGGGCCGGAGGCATTCTGCCGGCTCCTCGGGGAGGCCGGCTTCCGCGACGCCCGCGCCGTTCCGCTGCAGATGGGCATCGTGTACCTGTACGAGGCGGCCCGTGCGTAGCACCGAGGCCGCTCCGCGGAGCGGCGCCTGCCCCCGGCGCCGCGAGCTCCACCGCCCCGCGGCGTTGCGTGCCCCGTGGCCGGAACACGCGGGGACGCTGCTATACTGGCGGGGGATCCCGTAGTCCGACCCGACGTTCCATGCTGTTCGACTTCGAGGACCGCTGCTTCGACACGCCGACCGTCGATTCGGCGATGTCGTGGCGCGAGCAGATCCTGCTGTCGGGGTTGATTCACCTGCTCGTCGTGCTGGCCGTCCTGTTCGTACCGGAACTCTCGTTCGTACGGGATGCCGAGGCCCGGCGCGCGGAGCGCCTGGCCCAGCAGGCCGAACAGCTCGCGCAGGTGCAGCCGGCGACCCCCGACACGGGCCGGCCCTTCATCTTCGTCCAGCCGCGTGTCGATCTCGAGGCCCCGGACGCCCGGCCGGACGCCCCGCTGTCCGATCAGGATCGGCGGGCCCAGTCCCCGTTCGCGTCCCTGGATCCCCGCAACCGCCTGCCGAACGCTCGGGGCAACTCGATGGAGTTCGTCGAGGCGGAGGATCCGAGCCTGGTGCTCGACGACGGTCCGCGCATCGGAGTTCCGGCCGACGCCAGCTCACCGGACCCGGCGGACGTCCCCGAGCCCGATCCCCGGGTGGACGACCTGCTCGCCGCCGCGGCCGACGTGCCCCCCTCGCAGAGTCCCGAGGAACAGGACGAGCAGGCAGCGGACGCGGAGCCCGCGGAGGAAGCCGACCCGAGCGTCGAGGAACTGCTGGCGGAGGGTGCGCTCACCGTTCCGCGGCCGAGCGGCCGCCGCCGGGACCCGGACCCGCCCGATCTCCGCGCGGACCTCTTCGCGGACGGCCTGCTCGGAGGCAACCTGGGCGACCTGGGCCGCTACGTGCGGCGCGAGAGCTTCGGCAACGTCTACGGCGATACCGGCAATTTCGCGCCCTGGATCCAGTTCGACTCCAAGGGAGTCGAGTTCGGCCCGTGGCTGCGGCGCTTCATCGCGCAGATCCGCCGCAACTGGTTCATTCCCTACGCCGCGCTGAGCATGCACGGAAACGTCCAGCTCACGTTCTACGTGCACCGGGACGGCACGATGACGGGGCTCACCGTGCGCCGGCCGTCGGCGGTGGATGCGTTCACGAACTCGGCCTTCAACGCGCTGAAGTCCTCCAACCCGACCCGGCCGCTCCCGACGGAGTACCCGGACGAGCAGGTCTTCTTCACGGTCACGTTCTACTTCAACGAGTCACCGCCGCGGGCCTGACGGGACGCCGGTGTCTGCCGGGAAGCGCCGGCGCGGCCCGACGCCGGCGGGCGACGTGGGCCGGCGACCGGCCCCGACAGCACTCGATGGCGCTTCCGAACCGGACGCAGCAGGTCGGCTGGCTCGTGCTGCTGACGCTGCTCCTGGCTCTGGTCGTCCTCCGGTGGCTGGGCCTCGCCTGACCCGCGGGCGGCGGCGGGTCGTTGCCGTCGTGGGCCCGACCGCATCCGGGAAGAGCACGCTCGGGGTGGCGCTCGCCCGTCGGCTGGGAGGCGAGGTCGTCAGCTGCGATTCGACCGCCGTCTACCGGGGACTGGACATCGGGACGGACAAGCTGCCCGGCGACCGGCGCCGGGGCGTGCCGCACCACCTGGTCGACGTGGTCGAGCCGACCGAGCGCTACTCCGCGGCGCGCTACGCGCAGGCGGCCGCGGCGGCCGTCCGTGACATCACCCGTCGGGGACGGCTGCCGATAGTCGTCGGCGGGAGCGGACTCTACTATCGGGCGCTCACCCGCGGCCTGTTCCCGGGTCCCGGCCGGGACGACGCCCTGCGCGCGCGCCTGACCCGCGTCGCCCGCCGGCGCGGTCCGGACTGCCTCCGGCGGGCGCTGGCGCGTGTCGATCCGGCGTCGGCGGAGCGAATTCAGCCGCGGGACGAGAAACGCCTGATTCGCGCCCTCGAGGTGTTCCGCCTCACCGGCCGGCCGCTCACCGAGCACTTCGCCCGGACGCGGTCGCCGCTCGCCGACTACGAGGTGTCGGGCTTCGCCATCCGGCTCCCGCCGGCCGACACGGCACGGCGCGTGGCGGCCCGCGTGGACGCCCAGTTCGCGGCCGGGCTGCTCGACGAGGTGCGCACGGCCCTCGCGGCGGGGCTTCCCGAGGACGCGCACTCGCTGGGCGGACTCGTCTACCGGCAGGTCGTCGAGCACCTGCGGGGGGAGCGCGACGAGCCGGCGACCCGCGAGGAGATCGTGCGGCAGAACCTGCGCTACGCGCGGCGGCAGTTGATCTGGTTCCGCAAAGAACCTAATCTACGCTGGATCCGAGTGCCGGGCGAGCATCCGAGCGCATTGCCCGCCGTGCTCGGCAGCCTCTTCGACATGGAGCCGACCGACGTCGATGTCGAGCCGCGGTGAGGCCGCGTCCGTCTCGCACCTGCAGGAGACCTTCCTCAACGGCGCCCGCCGCGAGCGGCTGCAGGTGGTGATCCGCCTCATGGACGGGACCGAGGTCGACGGCCGCATCAAGAGCTTCGACCGCTTCTCCGTTCTCGTGGAGCACAACGGGGCGGACCACATGCTCTTCAAGCACGCGATCGCGCTGATTCGCCCCTTCGCTACCGACCCCCCGGGCGGCGCCTCGTAGGCTCGGAGCCCGGCATGCTCGAGCCACCGGTAGGAGGCCCCCTGCGCGCGCGGCTCGAGGCGCGCGAGCGCGAGACCCTGGCGCCGTGGGCGGCCCGGGCCGGCGAGAGCCGGGGGCGCCTGCGGCCGGAGCCGGAGGACCCCATTCGGCCGGCCTTCCAGAGGGATCGCGACCGGATCGTGCACTCGAAGGCGTTCCGGCGGCTCAAGCACAAGACGCAGGTCTTCCTGGCCCCCACCGGCGACCATTACCGGACGCGGCTCACGCACACGCTCGAGGTGTCGCAGATCGCGCGGACCATCGCCAAGGTGCTCCGCCTCCACGAGGAGCTTACCGAGGCGATCGCCCTGGGGCACGACCTGGGCCACACCCCGTTCGGACACGCCGGCGAGCGGGCGCTGCGCGGGCTGGCGCCCGACGGCTTCAACCACTACGAGCAGAGCCTGCGCATCGTCGACGTGCTCGAGCGCGACGGGCGCGGGCTGAACCTCTCCTGGGAGGTGCGCGACGGGATCGCGAAGCACTCCAAGGGGAAGCGCGGAGCCCCGGTGGGCGCGTCGCCCGAACGGCGCGCGGCCACCCTCGAGGGTCAGGTGGCGCGCGTGGCCGACATCATCGCGTACGTCAATCACGACATCGACGACGCGATCCGCGCCGGGATCCTGCAGGCGGCCGCCCTCCCCGCGGACGCGGTGGCGGTGCTCGGGCTCTCGTCGTCGCAGCGGATCGGCCGCATGGTCACCGATGTCGTCGAGCACAGCGTGCTGCGCCCGGAAGCACCGGAGATCGCCATGAGCGCCGAGGTGCTCGAGGCGACGCTCTCGCTCCGCGAGTTCCTTTTCGCCGCCGTCTACGAGAACGACGCCGCGACGGGGGAGTTCGGCAAGGTCGCCGGCATCCTCGAGAGCCTCTGGAACCGGGTCCGGAGCGACCCGGCGCGCTTTCTCGACCGTGCCACCCTCGAGCGCGACGGCCTCGACGTCGCGTCGAGGGACTTCCTCGCGGGGATGACGGATCGCTTCGCCATCGGACTCTTCGAGGAGCTGTTCGTCCCCCGCGGCTGGGGTGAGCGGGGCGGCTCGCGCGTGGTATAGTGTCCGGTTCGCCCGCGGAGTCGAAGGATGGCAGAGGAGGTTCGCTCCGGGGCAGGCGGCAAGCTGCTCCTCGATCTGAGCGCGCTGCGCCAGGGGGAGGCCAGGCTCGACCGCTCGTTCGCGCCGGGCCTGTTTCCACCGGGCCGGGGCGACGACCACTCGGTCGCCGCGCCCGTGCGTCTGGCGCTCGCGATAGACCGCGACGGCGAGAGCTACCGTTTGCGGGGGGGGCTCGGCACCGCGCTCGAGCTCGGCTGCTCGCGGTGCCTCGCGCGCTTCGAGATGACGGTCGACATCGACCTCGACGTCCTGTACCTGCCGCAGCGGGCCAACGCGGGCGAGGGGGAGCTCGAGATTGCCGACGACGACCTGAGCACGGCGTTCTATCGGGACGAGGAGCTCGACCTGGGGCATCTGATCCGGGAGCAGCTGCAGCTGGCGGTGCCGATGAAGCCGCTCTGCCGCGCGACGTGCCGGGGCCTGTGCACCGTGTGCGGGATCGATCGGAACGTGGAACATTGCGACTGCGAGACGGTATGGCGCGATCCGCGCCTCGAGGCACTGCGCGCCCTGCGGCCCGCGGGACGCCCGGGCTCGGAGGGAAGCTGAGCAGGGACGAAGAGGATGGCGAATCCGAAGCGACGACATTCCAAGGCGCGGACCGCGAAGCGGCGGGCGCATGACGCGCTGACGCCGGCCGGCCGAGGCGTATGCCCGCAGTGTCACGAGCCGAAGCTCCCGCACGTGGTCTGCCCGCACTGCGGCTACTACCGCGGCCGGCAGGTGCTTCCGGTCAAGGAAGAGTGAGCCCCGCGGGTCGCCCGACGCCTCCGCCCGACCCACCCGTGACGCTGCTTCGCCCGGCCGCCGGCGCGGTCAGGCGATGGACTGACCGATGATTGCCTTCGTGTTTCCGGGCCAGGGCTCGCAGCGCGCCGGCATGGGGAAGGCGCTCGCGGCGGAGCACGCCGTCTGCCGCGAAGCGTTCGAGCAGGCGGACGACGTGCTCGGCGAGCCGCTCGGTCGGCTGTGCTTCGAGGGGCCGGCGGACCGGCTCGCCCTCACGGAGAACACGCAACCGGCCGTGCTGGCGATGAGCATCGCCGTCAACCGCGTTCTCGCCGCGCGCGGACATGCCCCGGCCCTGGTGGCCGGCCACAGCCTCGGCGAGTACTCGGCTCACGTGGCGGCCGGGACGCTGGGGTACGCCGACGCGCTGCGCACGGTGCGCCGTCGCGGCGTCTACATGCAGGAGGCGGTACCGGTGGGGCAGGGAGCGATGGCCGCGGTCCTCGAGCTGGAGACGGATCGGGTGCGTCAGGCGTGCGCCGATGCGGCCGGCGGCGACGTGGTGAGCGTGGCGAACGTGAACGCGCCCGGTCAGGTGGTCATCGCGGGAGCGCGCGAGGCGGTCGCGCGCGCGGGGGAGCGGGCGCGGGAGCTCGGGGCGCGGCGCGTGCTGCCGCTCGACGTGAGCGCCCCGTTCCACTGCGCGCTGATGAAGCCGGCCGAGGAGCGGCTGGCGCGGGACCTCCGGGAGCTCGTCGTTGCCGATCCCGAGGTGCCGGTCGTGGCCAACGTGGACGCCGAGCCGAAGCGACGGGCGGCGGAGGCGGTCGACGCTCTCATCCGCCAGGTGAGCGCGCCGGTGCAGTGGGAGGCGGTGGTGCGCCGCATGGCGGCGGACGGGGTG
>JAPOWL010000173.1 GCA_026707615.1 Acidobacteriota bacterium
CTGCGCCTCATAGAGTAGCGGCGCCCGCTCGCAGGAACCGCTCCCCTCGGATCTCCGTCCAACCGGGGCAGCGCGCGCCCTTGCGGGCGCGTTGGGAGTCTGCGCGCGCGAGACTCCTGCTTCGCCGGCTGCTGCGGCGCAGACACGGGACTCCTGCGGGGAGGAAGACGAGAATGTCGATGCGGACTCCGGCCGGGACGGTGGCGGCGCTGGCTGCGGCGGCAATCGTGCTGTCGAGCGGCTGCGTCACGATGATTGCCTCCGAGACGATCGAGGGCGAGTTCGAGCGCACCCTGGCGGTCGGCGACGGGACGCTGGAGCTCGACGTGCGGACCGGGAGCGGGCGCATCGAGGTGGTGACCGGCGAGCCCGGGGTGGCGCGGGTGACCGGCCGCATTCGCGGCCGGGCCGGCGGCTGGTCGGGCGGGAACCGGGCGGAGGTGGAGTCCCGCGTCCGGTCCATCGAGGCGGACCCGCCGATCGAGCTCGACGCCGGCCAGCTTCGGGTCGGCCGCCTCGACCGGTCGCTGCGCCGCCACATCTCCATCAGCTACCAGGTCGTGGTCCCGCCGGACAGCACCGTGGAGGCACGAACCGGATCCGGCAGCGTGCGAATCGAAGGCGTCGCGGGCGCCGTCGAGGCACGGACGGGATCCGGCGAAGCACGGGTCGCCGACGTCGCCGGGGACGTGACCGCGAGGACCGGATCCGGCAGCATCGAGCTCACCGCGGTCGGGGGCGAAGTCAACGCCCGCACGGGCTCGGGCTCGATTCGCATCGACGGGATCGATGCGAGGCTGAACGCCCGCACCGGCAGCGGCGGGATTCGGGTCGAGGGCTCCCCGGGCGGCGGGTGGAACCTCGATACCGGCTCGGGGAGCATCCGCATCGACCTCCCGGACGACGCGGCGTTCGAGATCGATGCCCGCACCGGCTCGGGCAGCGTCCGGAGCGACCACCCCGTGACCGTGGACGGCGAGATGCGCCGCGGACGGCTCCTCGGGGCCGTGCGCGGCGGCGGACCGCGATTGACGCTGCGCACGGGGTCGGGCGGCATCACCGTCGAGTGACGCCGGGGACGGCGCACGGTGCTCGCGTTCGACCGCCGCATCGGGCACAATGGGGCGCATGCGGGCAGCGCTCCTGGCCGCCGGCGTTCTCTGCGGTGCGCCCGGCGGACTCGCGGCCGAGTCGCAATCCCCGGAGGTCGACGCTCGCGCCATCGTCGTCAAGGCGCTCGAGCAGGCCGCCCGCAACGTCGAGGAGGGCGTCGAGCTGCGCTACCGGAGCCGGATGAGCCGCGAGGTGCGGCGCTACGACGGCGACGGCCAGGTCGAGGAGATGAACGCGGGCGACTACGAGGTGGTCCCCATCGACGGAGCCCGGTACGAGCGCCGCCTGACCGTGGACGGCCGCCCCCTCAACGCCCGGGAGCAGGAGGCCGAGCGGCGGCGCGAGGCCGACTTCCGCGAGGCCCGGCGCCGGGCGCGCGAAGCCGACGGGGACGAGGACGAGCCCGACGACGACGAGATCGTCTTCGACGAGGCGCTGATCGGGCGGTACGATGTCGCGTTCGAGGCCGAGGAGGTCTTCCGCGGCCGTCCCACCTACCGGATCTCGTTCGAGCCGCGCCCCGGCCGCCTCCCGGTCCGGCGCCGCATCGACCACGCGCTGAACAAGGCCCGCGGCCAGATCTGGATCGACAAGGAGACCTACGAGGCGGCCCGCGTCGAGTTCGAGCTGATCGACCGGGTGCGCCTGTGGTGGGGCCTCCTGGGCCACATCCAGCAGGCGCGGGGCTCGCTCGACCGCGGGCCGGTGGCCGGCGACCTGTGGGGCTACCTCCAGCTGGAGACGTACTCGGACGTCCGCGTGGTCTTCCGCCGGCGCCGGCGCGCCGACCTGCGCCGCTGGCACGACCACGAGCTGCTCTCGCCCCCCGCGCAGGAGTCTCCCGCCGGCGAAGCCCCCGGCGCTCGCTAGCGTCAGGCCGGTCCGCCCCGGAGCACCCGGCCGAGCTCCGCGGCGTGCTCCACGACGACCCAGCAGCTCAGCTCGGCGAGCAGGTTGACCTGCGGCGCGGTCAGGCGGACGAGGCAGCCCGGGTTCTGACCCTCGGTGCGGTAGAAGGGGAAGCGGGCGAACGGGCCGGACGGGTCGGGCCCCTGCCCCGCCTCGATCGCCCGGCGCGCGTCGGCGTCGAGGCGCGCCTCCCAGGCGGGCGCCCGCTCGTTGTAGACCCAGCAGACCTCCACCTCCCAGCCTCCGGCCACCCCCCACCAGGCGTTCGGCTCCACCGGGAGGCGCGTGGTCGCGACCGCGCCCCGCCCGCGGCGCCGGGCGGCCCGCAGCGCCTCCACGACGCCGCCGAACGCCGCCCGCGCGAAGACCTGGTTGTGCGGGCACTTCCGGGTCGGGTAGCCGAACAGCGGCGGGATGTAGGGGTCGATGCCGGCCGCCTCGGGCGCCGCCGCGGCAGGCGCGGATTCGGGGCGCACCTCGTCGGCAATCGGGTGCAGGGTGTTCACGAAGACGACGACCCGCTCCACCCGGCGCCGCAGCAGGGCGATCAGCCCGAAGTTCTCGACGTCGCCGCCGTCCGCGAACGAGTGCTCGCGGTCGGGCTCGCCGCCGCCCTCGATCAGCGGCCAGTGCCGCGCGCGCGGAACGAACGCCACCGCCGCCGCCCGGGTGGAGCTGGCGCTCGTTGCGGCCGTCGCGTCGGCGAGGGTGAACGGGCGCGGCGGGGCGGCGACGCGGACCCGCCCGCTCAGGTCGGGCCCGCCCGCGGGAGCCGGGCAGCCGAAGGCGAACGGCTCGAGGAACCCCCCGCCGACGGTGCAGCTCGCGCCGGAGGGCGCGCGCAGGACGGAGCGGCACGGCGTCCCCACGCCGAGCGGGGTGAACTCGAATCCGATGCGCTGCCGCCCGTCGGAGGTCTCCGCCGGCAGCCGCGGCCAGACGAGGCAGGCGTTGATTACCAGGTGCGGCCGCGGCGCGCCGCCGCGGATGGAATGGAACGGCGTCGCCGCCAGGTGTGGATTGACGGCCCGGATCGCAGCCGCGGCGGAGGCGTCGGACGTGAACCACGCCGGCGCGCGGGGGTCGAAGAGCCCGAAGGGAGCGAGGTATGTCGCCCCGACCGCCCGCGTCCAGACCTGGTCCCGGGGAAGGTCCGCGTCCCCGATCGCGGCCGCGAGGTGTCGCTCGAAGCCCGCGGTCGCCGGATGGTCGAGGCGCCCTTCCGGGAGCGCCGCGAGGGCGGGCAGGCGGAGGCGCTCGGGCGGATGAACCGGCCCGAGAAGCTCCGCGTCGTCGCGGGCGCCGGCCGCGTGGTAGGTGTAGGGAACGGCCGCCCACGCGCCGCCCGACACGCAGGCAACGTATCCGACGTCGGCGATGAGGCCGGTCGCCGTGAGGCCGCGCAACTGCCCCGCCGTCGCGACGAGGGAGCGCGTGCCGCCGCCCGAGAAGCAGACCCCGGTGGACGGCCGCCGTGCGGACGCCGAATCGCGCTCCGGGAACCGATATCGCGGCCCGTCGCTCACCCAGACCCGGGCCTCCGCGGTCCCCCGGGCTCCCGGTGCGCGCTCCGCCCGGGGAACATCGCGGCCGTCGCCCGGACCTCCTCGCCCCATGGTTACTGACGACTCCGCCTGGCGCCCAGCCGACTCTCAGGCGTGGTGCCGCTCGCCGAGCGAGGTGGTCAGGTCGGCCTGGCAAGCGGCGGACGCGTAGCGGAGGAGTTCCATCGGACGGCCGGGCCGCCTACCGGGAGGCTTCGAGCAACGGGATGGAGCGCACGACGACACGGGTGTTGTACGTCTCGCGATACGTGCGGTGCTCGGGCGTGTCCGGGTAGTGCTCGTCCTCGCCGTAGGGGTAGCCCGTCATGCGGTGGAACGGGAGCGGCGCCACGGTGTCGGGGATCGCGGAGTTGATGTCCATCTCCTTGCTGAAGCCGTCGGCCCGCAGGAAGTAGGTCCGGGTCCAGCCCTCCGGCAACGGCTCGAGCCCCGTCGCGTCGAACGTGAGCGCGAGCTCGTCCCCGTCCCGGGCGACGACGAACATGTCCTCCGCGTCGGCCACGAGCTCCCGCACGTCGCCTTCCCGCGTGTAGCGGCCGGCCATCGTCTTCCACGGCGACACCTTCGACACCCGGGCGTAGTCGTAGGTCAGCGGCGCGGGGTGGCCGGCGTGCACCTCGGCCGAGAAGCCGCGGTGCCGGAGGTCCGCGCTCCGGGCCGCGAGACGGGTCGCACGCACGCGGGCGGCCTCCGGAGACAGGCCGTCGGCCACCTGGATCCGGTCCCAGTAGATGCGGAAGGTCGTCGTGAGCCGCACCTCCCGCTCGCCCGGGCGCAGCACGCCGGCGAGATCGACCGCGATCGTCTGCGGCCGTCCGACGGGGATCCCGACGTCGACCGGGGCGGGACGCCACCCGCCGCCGGCGGCGCGCACCTCGAGCAGGGGCATCATCGGGGCGATGCCCGCCTGGTAGGCCGCCACGTTGTCGCTCGAGAACGCGTAGTCGGTCCACCCGGTCAGGAGCAACGTCGTCGGGCCGCTCGTCTCTCCGAGATCGAGCGTCAGGGTGTGCCTGCGGGCGTAGCCGCGGAACTGCGCGAGCGGGAGCCGGTCGGCGTAGCGGCCGTCCAGCCTGGCGAGGCGCTCCGTGACGTCGCCGCCCGCGTCGTCGACGGCCCGGACCGGCGGGCGGACGTTCCGCACCGCGTGGAGGCGGTACGGCTTGGGCGTGGCCGGCATCCCCTCGTTCGGGTGCACCTCCACGTCGCCCGGATGGGCCAGCGCCAGCAGCTCGAGCTGGTCGACGAACAGCACCTCCTCGAGCTCGTTCGTCACCCGCAGCTCGAGGAGTCCGTCGCGCGGCCGGAGCTGGTCGCCCCGGATGCGGATGTACTCGACCGGATCGGGCGTGTTGTAGATGCCCGGGCCGTGCCAGTAGCCCATCTCGCCGCCGCCCAGGAAATCCGTCACGAAGATGAACCGCTCGCCGTTCCAGGTGAAGAGAATGGGGCAGGACGACGGCTTGCGGTCGAGCTCGCGCACGGCCAGCGGCGACGGGAGCACGGGTGGGGGCCCGGTCGCAACAGCCGGCTCCACGGGGTCGGCCGGCTCCGCGGCGGCGTCGGCGGCCGTCTCGGCCTGGAGGATCCCGGACGGCCAGAGCACGCGGACGACGTCGGCGCCCTCGCGCGTTCCGAGCCCGAACACCAGGTCGGCTGGCGCCACGGCAGGCGTCGCGGCCGAGGTCTCGAGCCGGGTCCGCAGGCTGCCGGCGCGCATCTGCACCTTCGCGCCCACGCCCGTCCGGTTGCTGGCGAGGCCGGTGATTCGGACCCGCAGCGAATCGTTGCCCGGATCGCCGCCGTTCACGAGCAGGGCCAGCCCGCCGTCGTGGCCCGCCGCGAGGTCGCTGGCGCCGTCGCCGGTGAGGTCGGCCACCACGGCAGCGTGCGCGGACCGGACGGCGCCGACCGCGGGCGGGGCGGCGGAGAGCCCTGCCGGCCCCGTCATGTCCGCCCATGCGGCCCCGAGATTGCGGAACAGGCGGGGGCCGTCCGCCAGCCACGCGAACAGGTCGGGAAGCCCGTCGTTGTCGTAGTCCACGAGTCCCGCCGCCGCCGCGCCGGCCGCGTCCGGCCCCGGCTCCACGGTGAACCGGCCCCGCCCGTCGCTCTGCGCGACGACGAGCCCCGACGCCCCGGCGAAGAGCAGGTCGGGGTAGTCGTCCTTGTTCACGTCGCCGGCCGCGGCGGCGCGGATCGCGCCGGCCGCCGAGCCGACCTCGGCCAGCCCCACTTCCTCCGCGACCTCCCGGAAGGTGCCGTCCCGCAGGTTGGTGAAGAGCCGCGGCCCGGCCGCGCCATCGACGATCAGGAGGTCGACGTCGCGCGAGTTGTCGAAGTCGGTCGGCACGACCGCGACGACCCGGCCGTCCGACTGCAGCCCGGCCTCGGCCGTGACGTCCTGGAAGGTGCCGTCCTGGTTGTTGCGCAGCAGCCGCAGCGGAGCCGGGGCGAACTCGTCCGGAAACAGCACCGGCGCGTCCGCCGCCGCGCGGGTGGCGGCGAGGTCGGCCAACCCGGCCAGGAGGATGTCGACGTCGCCGTCGTGATCGATGTCGGTGAACGCCGCGGCGCCCGGCAGGGTCGCGTCCGCCGGCAGGCCGGCGTCGCCGGTGACGTCGTCGAAGCGCCCCGCCCCGTCGTTGCGGTAGAGGCTGCTGCCTCCGTAGCGGAGCACGAGCAGGTCGGTCGCCAGGTTGTTGTCGAAGTCGGCCGCGATGGCCCCGATGCCCACCGCCCCGGGCGGGGAGGTGCCGAGCCCCGACGCCTCGGTCACGTCGGTCCACTGGCCCGAGCCGTCGTTGCGCAGCAACTGCTCTCCCTCGGGCGCCACGCGCAGGAGGTCGAGATCGCCGTCGCCGTCCGCGTCGAACGCCGCAACCCCGCCTCCGAGCGACGCGGCCAGGGCGCGGGCCCCGTCGGCGTCGAGCTCCGACGCGGCGAACCGGCGTCCGAACGGCGTGGGCGCGGCCGAAGCCGGAGCGGGCACGAGATCGACCGGTGCCGCCGCGAAGGCGGCGGCGGGTGGCGCGGCGTCGACGAGCTCCGGCTCGGCGCCGGTCGACGCGATGGCCCGCGCGTAGCGGCCCTCCTCGAGGTAGCCCGACCCGTAGGTGACCGCGTAGCCGCTCGACCGCAGCGTCTGCGCCTGCTGGAGAAGCGCACGGCCCTCGTCCGTCTCGCCGCTGCGGGCGAGGGCCAGCCCCAGGTTGTAGACCGCGGTGACGTTGAACGGCTCGGCGCCGGCGGCCAGGCGCAGGCGCGGGATCGCGGCCGCGTAGTCGCGCGTCTCCAGCTCGATCTGCCCCAGGTTGATGTTCGTGCCGACATCGGCGGGATCCTGCTCGAGCACCTGCTCGAACCAGCCGCGCGCATCCCCTGGACGGTTCTCCGCGCGGGCGATCAATCCGAGCAGGTACGCCGGCTCCAGGGCCCCGGCCAGGCTCTCGGCCGCCACCGCGGCCTCGCGCCCGGCTCCTTCCAGATCCTGGTCGTAGAACAGGGCCAGGGCGAGGTTGAGGCGGGCGATCGGGAGCGCGTCCCCCGCCGGCGCCTCGGCCGCGCCCGAGCCGCCGGACGGCGCGCCGACGGCCAGCGCCTCGCGGAACGCCGCCGCGGCCGGCGCGTAGTCGAACTGCTCCAGGCGCGCGATGCCCCGGTTGTTGGCCCGGTAGGCCGCTTCGCGCAGGGCCAGCGGATCCGGACCGTCCGCGGCGCAGCCCGCCGCCCCGGCCCCCGCCAGCACCCAGGCTCCGCACCGCCGCGCGATTCCCGTCATCGATGCTCCCCCCCGATGGCCTCCGATGCGACCAGCCCCTCGCCCTCCCGGACCGTCAGGCGCCGGTTCGCGGGCGTCCGCCCCAGGCTGTCCACCTGCCCGCTCGGCCAGGTCACGCGGACGGAGTCGACGGCGTCGGCCCGCCCGAGGCCGAAGGTCAGCGGCAGCTCGCTCTGCGAGGCGTAGCTCGAGCCGGTCTTGACGCGCTGCCACGACGTGCCTCCGTCGGGCAGGGTCACCTCGACACGGGCGCCGACGCCGTCGCGGTTCGAGGCGACGCCGACGGTCCGCACGCGCAGGACGTTGTTGGCGGAACCGCCGTCGTTCCGCAGCAGACGCGCGGGTCCGTTGTTGATCGTCACGAGCAGGTCGAGGTCGCCGTCGCGGTCGTAGTCCGCGTAGGCCGCGCCGCGGGCCACCATCGGTGCGCCGAGGGCCGGCCCCACGCTCGGGACCGCCTCCACGAACCGGCCTCCCCCGAGATTCCGGAACAGGTGCGGCGGCTGTGCGTAGGTCACGCGCGCCTGCACGCGCTCGATGTCGTCCGCCACGTGGCCGTTGGCGGCGAAGATGTCGGGGCGGCCGTCGAGGTCGTAGTCGAAGAAGAAGCAGGCGAAGGCCAGCGTGAGGAGGGAGGTGCTGCCGACCTCGGAGCGCGGCGCCTCGTCGATGAAGAGGCCGCCCCCTTCGTTGTGGAAGAGGGCGATCATCTCGTTCGAGAAGTTCCCGACCACGAGGCTCGGCCGACCCGAGCCGTCGTAGTCGGCCGCGTCGACCCCCATCCCGGCCCGCGCCACGCCCCCCTCGCTGAAGGCGACTCCGGCCACGAGGCCGACGTCCTCGAAGGTGCCGTCGCCCCGGTTCCGGAACAGTTGATCCGGCTCCGTGTCGTTGGCCACGAAGAAGTCCATCCAGCCGTCGGCGTCGAAGTCGAGCATCGCCACGCCGAGGGCCTTCGAGGACGGCACGTCGAGCCCCGCCGCCACGGTGACGTCCTCGAAGGTGCCGTCGCCCCGGTTGCGGTACAGCGTGGGCCGCTGGCCCGGGTAGGACTCGGGCGTGCAGTACGACTTGGCCTCGCCGTCCAGCGTGCAGAAGATGTCGGTCTCGGGCGTCCACTCGACGTAGTTGGCGACGAAGAGGTCGAGCGAGCCGTCGGCGTCGTAATCGAACCAGAGCGCGCTCGTCGAGAACCGCTCGTCGCCCACGCCGGCCGGCGCCGTCACGTCCTCGAACGTGCCGTCGCCCCGCCCCCGGAACAGCCGGTTGGGCCCGAGCGCGGTGACGTAGAGGTCCGTGTGGCCGTCGTTGTCGTAGTCGGCGGCGGCGGCACCGAGCCCGTAGAGCGCGACGCGGAGGCCCGAGCCGGCCGTGACGTCGGTGAACGTGCCGTCGCCGTCGTTCCGGTAGAGCGCCGGGAAGGCCTCGCCGGCGCCCCGCCACGGCGTGGAGTTGACGAAGAAGGCGTCCTGCCAGCCGTCGCCGTCGACGTCGAGGAACACGGCGCCGGAGCCGAGCGTCTCCGGGAGGTACTTCTCGCCCGCCGCGCCGCTGACGTG
>JAPOWL010000111.1 GCA_026707615.1 Acidobacteriota bacterium
CGAACGTCGGGCCGTAGCCGAGCGCGTCGAGTCCGTTGACCGTGGTCGGGAAGCTGACGCCGGGGATGGCGGGGAACGTCCGCGCCGCCTCGTCGACCGTCGCCAGCGTGCCGCGCCGCACGTCCGGGTAGTTGCTCGGCGGCGGCTCGATGCCCCGGTCGGCCCACTCGTCGAGCGCCACGAGCAGCGCGCGCATCGCAGGCGCAGCGCTGCGGTTGGTGTTCGCCACGTGCGCGCACGCCCCGCGGTCGGTCGGCACCACCCCGACGCCCGTGGCCCCGCCGTGCGGGTGGCTGGCCAGGAGGTACAGCCGCACGTTGTCCGGAATCGGCACCGGGTTGCCGTGGCCATCGTGGACGTTCAGCGACGCCTTCATCTGCCAGAACTCGTTGCTGGTGTCGACGTGGAAGACGAGCGGGTCGGTGGCGGGCCGCTTGAGGATGCCGTCGCGGACGTTCGTCACCGGGTCGGTGGTCACGGCGTAGGTGAGCGGCGGAGCGGAGGTCGACGTGAAGTCGGGCGTCCGGTCCTGGCGGGAGTAGATGTTGGGATCGGAGAACTCGACGTTGGCGAACAGCCGGTGCGAGCCGGGGATGTGGATGCGGACGGCGTCGAACACGCGGCGGTGCGCCTCGTCCTCGTTGAAGCCGAGGTAGAGCCAGTCGCGCAGGTACATGCCGGTCGAGGAGATGCCGAGCCCGTAGGCGCGGCGGATGCCCGTGGCGCCGGCGCCCGCGGCCAGCGGGTTCGGCGTCCCCGCGTCGTCCGCCGTCTGGTAGCGCAGGAACGAGGCGACGTCGCGCGTCACCGCGTAGCCAAGCCCCATGACCCACGGGTCCTTCGCGGGGTAGATCAGCTCGTAGGTCTTGTCGCGGTCGAAGCCGTCGAAAAGGCAGATGTCCATGTCGGACGGCGCGAGCGAAGCCTCGCCCGACGGACAGCTTCCGAACGCCCAGCGGTCGGCCGCGATCGGCCGGCGCTCGCCGTCGACGGTGTCGCGCACGGTGAGCGTCGAGTGCGCCGTCTCGGTGTCGGCCGTCGCGTAGCTCACGAAGCGGTCGTTCCCCTTGAGGGGCACGGTGTAGAGGCCGTCGGCGCCCGCCGGCGCCTGCGCCAGGTCCGTGGAGTACTCGATGCGGATGCGGGACACGATGGGGCTGCCGTCGGCCTGCACGGCGACCGGCAGGTTCGCCCCGAGCCGCGTCGGGGTGGTCACGATGTCGCCCGCCCAGCCGGCGTCGACCAGCGTGTAGCCGAGACGGAAGAACAGGCCGTCGCCGGACTCGGGATCGGCCCCGAACGGCAGCGACGGGAAGGTCTGGAAGCCGAGCTCGATGGCGTTGCCGCGATTGTTGATGCCGTACAGCAGCTTCTGGTTGCCGCGCGCCATGTCGACCGGCTTGATGATGAAGAACGGCGCGCTGAACTCCACCAGGCCACGCTCGTTCCGGGGGGCGCGGTCGAGGTTGACGATCACCGCGTTGAGCGGGTCGTCCGGGTCGACCTCCATGTAGACGGTGCCGTCGAGGCGCTCGAATGCGCCCGCGTCGCCGAACTCCTTCCCGCCGGCGTAGGGCGCCGTCCGCTCGACCTCGATGCGGACCACGCGCGCGTCGGCCGGCGGCGCCGGCAGGGCCGCCAGCAGGCCGCCCAGAGCCATGAGTGCCAATGCTCGTCTGATCATCGCGCCCCTCCTCATATCGCCGGACGGCGACGCAACCGCCCCTGCGGAAGCGGCTGCCGCGGCCTGCGGCGCCCGTACCACGACGATGCGCGCTCGGTGACGGCCGCCCGCTCGCCTGCGAAGCCGATGCTGCAGCGACGCCGCGAGCCCGTCTACTATAGTCTCGCGCTGGCGACACTCCCCGCAGGCGGGACCCACCTCCGACGGAGCCGCTACGCGCCGACCGCGACAGGCGTTCCCGCCTCGTCGCGACCCCGGTGCTCACCGCCGGACGTGACCCATCCCGCGGACGTGGCCTCGGATGGTGTCGATGGCGTCAGGCCCCGTCCACCTGCACGAACACCCCGCCGCCTTCCTCCCGCACGGGGTAGGTGGCGACAGGGCGGTCGGCGGGACCGGAGCAGGGTTGTCCGTCCGCGAGGCCGAACCGGGCGCCGTGCCACGGGCAGACCACCCGGTCGCCCTCGATCCACCCCAGCGCGAGAGGCCCGTCGGTGTGAGTGCAGCGGTTATCGAGGGCGAACAAGCGCCCCGCGTGCGGCAGGAGGACAATCTCCCGGCCGTCGGCCGCGACCCTCGCCGGCCCGCCCGCAACGTCGGCCCGCTCCGCCACGCGGACCCAGCGTCCACGGTCGTCCGCCGCCGCCCGCCCGCCGTTGTCCACCACCCCGAAGCGCTCGTCGGCACCGAGGGGTGGTCCGGGCCGTGACGGCGACGCAGGCTCCGCGAACGGCGAGGCGGGATGCGAGCTCTCCTGCCCCGGCACGCCCGGCCACCCGCCGTGGCAAAGCTCGACCGCCAGGTCCTCCTCCCAGATGCGGCCAGCGCCGCGCTCGACGACACGGCCCATCCACGGCCGCAGCCACCTCCATCCCGGAACGAGGGGCACGCGGTAGACCTCCTCGATGGCGGTCTCCTCGCCCCGGTCCGTCAACTGCGTGTCGACACCGACCCCGCGCAGGAAGCCGCGTCGAAATCGGATGCGTATCCGGTTCGGGGGCAGCCAGACCTGCTCGACGACGCTCCGCAGCCGCAGGCCGAGCCAGGCCGGCCAGTGCTGCTCGAAGACGATCCGGTTCCCCGCGACCTCGATCGCGCGGTAGCTGCCCAGCGTCGTCGGGTGGACGGTCTCGATGTGCTCGAGGTCGAAGTACTGCGACAGCACCCGGGAGAACGGGTACGGGATCCGCTTGCAGTAGGTAACCTCGATGGCCATGCCGCAACACGTACTACCA
Source organism: Acidobacteriota bacterium (assembly GCA_026707615.1). GTDB lineage: Bacteria > Acidobacteriota > Vicinamibacteria > Vicinamibacterales > UBA8438 > JAGWAJ01. The sequence continues at coordinate 2,920 of JAPOWL010000111.1, forward strand.
TGACCCCGTGTCAACGGTCCGCGCCGAGCTTCCGCTGAACCTCGACCGCGCCGCGGCGTGGCGGCGGCTGCGCGATCTGTCGGCTCCGCACCTGTACGTGCCGGGACTGACCGGCGCCGCCTTCACCGGCCCCCAGCGCGAGGGCGCGGGTACCCGCCGCCGAGTCCGGGCGGCCGGCATCCTGGCGCTGGACGAGACAGTGACCGAATGGCGCGAGGCCGCGGGGCTCGCGATCCGCCTGCACCGCGGCGACCGCGGCCCGCCGCCTCCCTTCCGGACCTTCCTCTTCGAGTACGGCCTCGTCGATCGAGACGGCCGCACGTGGCTGGTCAACCGCGTGCGCTACTCGCTCCGGCCGTTCCCGTGGGGCGCACGAGTCGACCGCGTGCTGCTCCGCCCGTTCATCGCCCGGCTGCTGCGGGACATCACCCTCGCGCAGAAGATTCACTACGAGACCGGGGAGCGGGTGACTGGCGTCGGGCTGCGCGCATGGAAGCGGGGGAAGCGTCCGAGCCGCGAGTCTCAAGGTTCGTGAAACTAGTCAATACAATTGTTTGCGTACCGTAATATGAACGGTATGCGCAGTCGCAAGAGTCCGCTCCCACTGCCCGTCAGGCACGCCCTCACCAAGGTGGGGGCGGATCTGCGCGACGCGCGGCGCCGACGGCGCATTCCCACGGCGACGATGGCGGAGCGGGCACTGATCAGCCGGACGACGCTGAGCAAGGTCGAGAAGGGGGATCCGGGAGTCTCCCTGGGCATCTACGCGACGGTGCTGTTCGTCCTGGGCCTGGAGGGCCGTGTCGCCGAGCTGGCCGACGCGAGGCACGACGCCGTGGGGTTGGATCTCGAAGCCGAGGCGCTGCCCCAGCGGATTCGCACGCGCCGCACACGTCCTCCCGGCCGCTGACTGATGGATAGGGAAGTGCTGGTCTTCGTCGACCTCCAGGGGACGCCGGTTTCCGTGGGTCGCCTGTGGTGGCGGAGCCGCGGGGGGCGCGAGAGCGCGTCCTTCGAGTACGACGCTGCGTGGCTCGAGCATCCGGAGCGCTTCGCGCTCGAGCCCGCCCTGGCCCTGACCCCCGGCCCTTTCCACACGCCGGCAGGGCGGGCACTGTTCGGCGCCCTCGGCGACTCGACCCCCGACCGCTGGGGGCGCCTGCTGATGCGGCGCGCGGAACGTCGCGGCGCCGAGCGCGAGCAGCGTGCTCCGCGAACCCTGTCGGAGGTGGACGTCCTCCTGCGGGTCGACGACGAGGCGCGACAGGGCGCGCTCCGGTTTGCCACCCGTCCCGGGGGGCCGTTCCTGGCCGAGTCGGGCGACGGGCGCATCCCACCGCTCGTCGAGCTGCCGCGCCTGCTGGCCGCTGCAGACCGGGTGTCCGGCGACACCGAGGGGGATGAAGACCTCCGCCTGCTCCTCGGTCCGGGCTCCTCGCTCGGGGGCGCCCGCCCGAAAGCCGCGGTCCGGGATACGGGCGGGCGGCTCGCCCTCGCGAAGTTCGCCCATGTCCGGGACGAGGTGAACGTCGTGCTCTGGGAGGCAGTCGCTCTTGCGCTCGCCGAGCGGTGCGGCATCATCGTGCCGGCGCGGCGCCTGGAGAGGGTCGCCGGTCGACCGGTGCTGGTCCTCCAGCGCTTCGACCGCCGCGGGGACCACCGGGTGCCCTTCCTCTCCGCCATGAGCATGCTGGGCGCGGCCGACCGCGAGCCGCGCAGCTACCCGGATATCGCCGACGCGCTGCGCCGCCACGGTGCGGCGCCCCGGGAGGATCTCCGCCAGCTCTGGCGGCGCGTCGTATTCAGCGTCCTGATCTCGAACACGGACGACCACCTGCGCAACCACGGGTTCCTCTACGCCGATCACCGGGGGTGGCGCCTCAGCCCGGCGTACGACCTCAACCCGGTCCCAGCGGACGTCCGACCGCGGGTCCTTTCCACGTCCATCCACGCCGACGACCCGGCCGCCTCGCTCGACCTCGCGCTGCAGACGGCGGAGCTCTACGGCCTGGGCGCCGGGGAAGCACGACTGATCGCATCGGAGGTGGCGGCCGCTGTCACGACGTGGCGCGACGCAGCTCGCAGCCTTGGCGCTTCCCGGCGAGACATCGACCGCATGGCGTCGGCGTTCGAGCATCCGGACGCCGACGCCGCCCGGCGCCTGCAGGCGTGACCTGACGGCCGCACCCACCCGCCGATGACGGCGCCGCCACCCGCGACGGTGGATCCCCTCTTGACAATCTTAAGGAGACCGAACCACACTGTCCTTCAGAGTGACAAGAGGAGCAGGCGGAGCGCCGCCGTGGTCAATCGCTCAGTGAATGGGGGCAGGTGATGGGCATGCTCAGCGAATGGCTGCGACGGCTCCGGAGTCTCGTGCGCGGCGGGCGCGAAGACGTCGAGATGCAGCAGGAGCTTCGCTTCCACCTGGACATGGAGACGGAGAAGAACCTCGCCGCCGGCCTGGACGCCCGCGAGGCGCGCCGGCAGGCGCACCTGCGCCTGGGCGCGATGACGCCCATCCAGGAGGCGGTGCGGGACGCGCGCGGCGTCCGGCCGTTGTCCGACGGGCTGCGGGACATCGGACTCACGCTGCGCTCGCTGCGCCGCAGCCCGCTGTTCACGGTGGTGACGGTGGCCACGCTGAGCCTCGGCATCGGCGCCACGACGGCCATCTACTCGTTCGTCGACGGCATCCTCCTGTCGCCGCTCGGCTACCGGGAACCCGACCGGCTGATGACGGTGCAGATCGCGATTCCCGAGCTGGCGGACCGATTTCCGGTGCTGCTCGTCAACGCCTACTCGATGGACGCCTGGCGGCGGACGTGCGAGGTGACCTGCCGCGAGATGGCCGCGCTTCAACCCGCCAGCGTGGTCGTCACCGGAGGCGGCTCCCCGGAGCCCCTCCCCGGCGCGCGCGTTTCACCCGGTTTCTTCGAGCTGCTGGGGGTCGAGCCGCTGCTCGGCCGGATGTTCCGGGCCGGCGAGGGCGAAGCGGCCGGGGGGGCGCGCGTGGCGGTGCTGACGCACGGGCTGTGGCAGCGTCGTTACGCTGGCGATCCCGCCGTTCTCGGCCGTATCGTCACGCTCGACGATCGGCCGGTCGAGATCGTCGGCATCCTGCCGGCCGCGTTCCGCTTCCCGCGGTTCGCGGACCTGGCGCCCATCGAGAGCGGCTCGTCGGGCCGGCCGGAGTTCTTCGAGCCGCTCGCCTGGACCGAGGAGCAGGTGCGCTCGCCCGGCGCCTTCGACTACCCGACGCTGCTGCGCCTGCCGCCGGGCGTGACCGCGGCCCAGGCCACCGTCGAGCTGAACGCCATCCTGGACGGCGTGTACGCCGACGCCCCGATCCACCCGAGGGCGCGGGTTCTGCCGCTGGTCGACCAGGTGGTCGGTGGCGCGCGCCGGCCCCTCTGGCTCCTCCTGGCCGCCGTCGTCGCGGTGCTGCTGGTGGCGTGTGCGAACGTATCGAACCTGTTCGGCACCCGCTGGCTCGAACGCCGCCGCGATCTGGCGCTCCGGGGAGCCCTGGGCGCACCGCCGGGCGACGCGACGGGGCGCGCGCTCCGCGAGAGCCTGCTGGTCGCGCTGGCCGGGGGTCTCGGCGGCGTGCTGCTGGCCCATGGCGCGCTGCGCGCCCTCGTGGCGGCGGCGCCGGTGGACCTTCCGCGGCTCGACGAGGTAGCCGTCGACGGGACGGTGCTCGCCACCTCGTTCGCGGTGACGCTGGCCTGCGGCGTGCTGTGCGCCCTCGCCCCCGCGTGGCACGCGGGTCGCGTGGCCCCCATGGAGGTCCTGACGGTGCGGGAAGCCGCCGCGCGACGGCGCGGGACCGCGCCGCGGCTGCTCATCGGCGTGCAGGCGGGGCTCGGCATCGGCCTGATGGTCGCGACCGGCCTGCTGCTGGCCAGCTTCGTGCGCGTGATGCAGGTCGACCGCGGGTTCGACGTAGAGCGGCTGCTCGCAGCCGACCTGCAGCTCTCGCGCATCCGATACCCGGACGCCGGCGCCGCGACGCGCGTCCACGACGACCTCCTGCGCCGGCTGGAGACCGTGCCGGCAGTGCGCGCGGTCGGACTCGTGCAGCGCCTTCCCCTGGAGGGTCACGCGTTCGTCGATGGACTCAGCCGGATGGATGACACGCGACCGATCATGGAACGACCGGTTGCGAACTACCGCATCGTGAGCCCGGACTACGCGCGCGCCATGGGCATCGCCGTCACGCGGGGCCGCATGTTCACCGAGGACGATCGAGCGCGCCGGCCCATCGTGCTCAGCGAGCTCGCCGCCCGGACCCTGTGGCCGGGCGAAGACCCGCTGGGACGGCTCGTCCACAGCGGCGGCGAGCCCTTCGAGGTCGTCGGCGTGGTCGCGGACGCCCGGGTCGTCGAGCTGGAGAGAGACGCCGGGCTCGTCGCCTACGTCCCGTACTGGATCCTCCCGCAGTGGCAGGCCACGCTCGTGGTGCGAACCGAGACCGATCCGCTGGCGCTGGTGGCGGCGGTCACCGAGGCGGTCGAGGCCGTCGACCCCGCCCTGCCGATCCACAACATCCGCACGATGGAACGCGTGCTGTCGGACGCCGTGGCCGGGCGCCGCTTCCAGCTCGCGCTGACGGTCGCGTTCGCCCTGACCGGACTGCTGCTGGTGGGACTCGGGGTCTACGGCGTGGTGGCGTCGGCGGTCGAGCGTCGGCGCACCGAGATCGCGGTCCGTCTGGCGCTCGGCGCCACCGCGCGGCGCGTGTTCGCCATGGCGCTCGACCACGGGATGCGTCCCGTGATCCTGGGCGCCGCAGCCGGTCTCGCTGCCGCCATCGCCGCGGGCCGGACGATGGCGGCCCTGCTCTACGAGGTGGCGCCGCGGGACTGGACGGTGCTCGCCTCGGCGACGCTGGTCGTCCTCGGCGTGGCCGTCGCCGCGTGCCTCACGCCGGCCATCCGGGCCGTCCGCACGCCGACGACGATGCTGCTCAAGTCCGAGTAGAGAGCCGAGCGCCCCACCCCGGCGGCCGGTCGCTGCCTACCCGCCGACACCGGCGCCGGCACCGCTCTCGCACACACTCGCGGCGTGCGCCTCGCCGCGAACGCCGCGCCGTCTACCGGCGATAGTAGGATCCGGCGGGATGGCGCCCGCCGGACCGGCCCTGCCGTACGCCTCGCTCGACATGCTGGTGCTGCAGGCAGTGGCGGCCGGGCCGATGCACGGCTTCGGCGTCATGCAGCGTCTGGATCAGCTCTCTCCCGAGGTGGTTCGCTTCCCGCAGGCATCGCTCTACCCGGCGCTCCATCGCCTGGAGACACAGCGCCTGGTCGCGGGAGCCTGGAGGTCGGCGCCGGAGGGGCGCGAGGCGAAGTACTACGAGGTGACGGCCGCCGGCCGGGAGCGGCTCCGCGGCGAAGCCGGCTGGGCGCTGCTGTCGAGAGCGGTCGGCCAGCTCGCGACGCTCGAGCACGAGATGCAGACCGCGTCGGCCATCCAGAGAGCGCTCCTGCCGAACACCCATCGCGCCGGCTCGTTCTTCGACGCGGCGGCGGCAGCGGAGCCCTGCCGGTCCATCGGCGGCGACTTCTTCGACTACCTCGACCTCGCGGGCGACGCACTCGGGTTCGTGCTGGGCGACGTCGCCGGCAAGGGACCGCCGGCCGCCCTACTCGGCGCCCTGATGCAGGGGTCGCTGGTTGCGCAGGCGCACGCCAGCCCGGGGCCCGCAGCCACGGTGGCCGCGGTGAACGCCGCCGTCGTCCGCCGCGGGATCCAGGGTCGCTTCGTGACGCTCTTCTACGGCGTGCTCGGCCCCGACGGCAGCCTCGCGTACTGCAACGCCGGTCACAACCCACCCATCCTCGTGCGGGCCGACGGCACCGTCTGCCGGCTCGACGTAGGAGGGATGGTGCTCGGGCTGTTCGATGACGTCCCGTTCCAGGAGGGCGCGGAGACCCTGGCGGAAGATGACCATCTCGTGCTGTTCAGCGACGGCGTCACGGAGGCGATGAACCAAGCAG
>JAPOWL010000168.1 GCA_026707615.1 Acidobacteriota bacterium
CTCGATACTGCGAAGCATGCTCCGTATCTCGGCGACAATGGACGCTTGGTAGTCGTGGAGTGGCGGAAGCGAGCACGGCCCCTCAACCTCCAAGTACGGGGCCCGCCGCGCGTTTCGGTCGCCCGCCCATTCTGCGGAGAAGCCCAGTGATCGAACGAAATCGACCGCGCGGGGGGATCCGGCCCACTGCCGAGGCGGGTCGAGATGGTCCAGCGCGTGGCGGTAGTGCCTCAGGGCGCCGGTGTGGTGCGTCGCGATGGCCGCTTCCGCAACCGCCACGCCCGTCAGCGACACGCCGTCGCGTTCGAGTACACCGAGCAACGATCCCGGTAGCCGTTGGCGTAGCGCGGGTTCACCCACCGCCTTCAGCAGCCGCTCCGCGTCAGTCGGCAGTTTGCGCACCGCCGCGCGCTGCTCCTCGACGTCCGGGGGAGGAGGGAGTTGAAGGACGCACTCCGATACCGTCAGCAGTACGTCCTCTGATACACCGGCCAACCCAAGGAGCTGTAGAACACCTGCCAACTCGCGATCGCCTTCCGTCGAGCCGCTGAGATAAATGTTCGAGCCATGCATAAGACAATGGCGTTCTTCCCCGGCCACCAGGATTCGCTCGCAGCGCACGACGCCGACGTTCGTAAGGTCGAGCTTCGCCGGGAATTGGATGGCCCCCTCCAGTTCGCGCCCGGCCAACGCCTTGACCCAGATCTTCAGGACTTCGGGCGGCAACTGGGCAAGTCCAGGCCACACGTCACTCGCGGGAACCCGATCCTCCTCCCCGACGATCTCCGGGGCGGGCTCGACCAGTCCGAACGCCCTCCCTATTCTGTCGGCGTTCGGGTGAGCCAGCAGTACGTCGCGCGCCTCGCGGTTCTTCGGTCGTTCCCCAAGTGCCTCGGCAAGAGGAACGACGCCGCTCGGCGTGCGAAGTGCTCCCTTCTCGCGCAGCGCCCGAACCGCCGGCGAGGCAACCGCCAGCTCAGGGTAATGGTCCGGTCGCGTGTCGTGCCGCATTACCCACGACTCGTAAACGGCGTCCACACCAAGCAAGGCGCTCGTGTAGTCTGCGCGACCGTCGTCCGAAAGGGCGTCAAGAACATCCAGAGGGCCGGCACCGCGGGTGGAGCTGAAGCTCAGCAGGTGACTGTGCGGCCGGTTCGGAAGTTGGCGGGCCTTGAACCGGCTGCGAGACTCCGTCTCGAACGAACGGAACCAGGACTCGACGGACAACTCTCGTTCGCCGTCCGGCCCGGACACGGCGCCGAGGCGTTCGAGCAGCTCCGCCTCGGCTTTGTGGAACTCAAGGTCAATGGCCGCATCTCTGTCCCGGCCGTCCGGCCTGGGCACGATTCCACCTGGCAGCAAGGCACAGTGGATCGGCGCCCAGTCCCCGGTCTGTGTGCGAACTCGAACGTGTTCGCGCCAGCGCGGTTGTTGGGCAATGATCTGCTCCGCTCGTCGAACCTCCAGGTCCCGCGCCAAAGCCCAGAATCGGCACCATTCGACGTCGACTGCCTGATCCGTGCACAGCAGTCTGGACGCAAGATGGCTGAAGTGGCTCTCCACGGATTCGCGCTTGATGCCCAGTTCCTGGAGCGCATGACAGGCCTCACCGTCACGCGCCAACATTGCGTGCACAAGCTCGCCCGCCTTCGACGGGGACTCCGCGTCAGTCGCCTCACGCGGCAGGAACACCTGTTGCGGATCGACCGGTCTCCAGCCACCGTCCTGCATTAGTACGATGTCGCCGAGCATGTGGGGCTCTCGTGAGTTCGGCGGGATCGCCAGCGCCGTCAACAGGGCGGACTTGGATGCCTCCACTGCAGCGTCGCCGGTCTTCCCCGCCACGAGGGCTTCCAGCCACTCCGAAACCGAGGCTCTCCACGGGAAGAACGGGCTGGCGTTTGCCGACCTCCACTGCTCGAGCAACTGCGCGATCCGCGCGAGACGATTGCGCGTGAGCCCCCGGTGATGCAGCCAGTTGGCGGGTCGCGCGCGGTACTGCGACCACGATTCCAACGCCTTCGCTCCCCGTGCGCCGTCCGTCGTCAGCTCGTCCGGGGGGTAATTGATCTCCTGGACGCTACGGAGTGTTCCGTCCTGGTCGGGCACTACCTCGCGTTCGCACAACCCGGCGAGCAAGGCTCGGCGCAGCCGCTCACTCTGCGCGGAGTCGCCCGTTTCACGCCGTCGGGGCAAGGCGTCGAGATGCCTCGCGGGGTCAGCACGCGTCGCGACATCGGGCAGGTTGCCGGCGATCATCTCCGCGGCTGCGTCGATCAGCTCATCGTTGTACGGCCCCGGCAGGAGATTCTGGCGGTCTTCATTCGTCTTCCACGGCGCGTTCAGGATGCCGGCGGCGAGACTCGCCGTCTTCGTGGGGAAGTACGCCCAGAAGGTCCCTGGGTCGGTCAAGCGATCAAGCGGTGCGGCCCACCAGATTGGTACCTCGTCGCCGTCGTCGAGCGACCTGCGATCGGCCCTTGCGTCGCTCGACAACCGATGGATGACCTTGAACACCTGCCAGTTGGTCGTATCGCCGCCGTCCATGAGCCGCAGTTCTTCATCCTTGCGTTCGAGTTCGAGGGTTCGGTCGAACGTGGATCCGTCGTCGATCGTCAACAACTTGACGTGCTCCACGAACAGCAGGAACGCAGCAGGGAAGTCGCGCATCTGCTGCCGCAGGTCGTCGGCCGTACCACGCTTGAGGGTTAGGCGCACGATGTTCGTGGCCCAGTCCATGATCTCGCCCAGAATGGGATCTGCATCTCGGGCCTCGTGCGGGTCCAGAGGCTCGGCGACTCGGAGCACCGGACAGGGCCCCTCGTGCCGCGTGACGTCCCGTATGCGTTCGTACGCGCGCTGACGATCAAAGCGAAAGGAACCGGCGCGGCTGAAGAACTCCGGGGCATCCGTCACGCCGAGGACGGACTTGAAGCCGAGACCAAACCTCCCGATCTCATCGGTCCCCCGCTTGGGAGACATGTGCGAGGACATGAGCGCAGTTACCCCGTCCTTCTCGATCGGCTTGCCGTCGTCGGCGCAGTACAGACACCCTTCCGCAAGCCGAATCGCGATGCGCCCTCTGTCGACCGCACCGCTGAGCGCGTCTGCTCCGTTCTGGACCAGCTCGAATAGTTGGCGGTGGGCGTAGCCGCCACGCGCCGTGTCCTGTTCGATGTTGGCGTGCTCGATGGCCAGGAGGGGCTTGGCCGCATAGGCCTCGACAGTGCTTCTGGATTCCTCGGTGACGTGGGCTCCCAAGCCTCCGTCCGGACCGGCCCAGTCCAAACCCGCGTCATGGACCGGAAGACTCAGCTTTGCGTTCGGACGGAAGAACCTGCCGCGCTCACCTCTGGAGAAGTCGTACTCGGGCTTCATCTGCCTGACTCGTACTGGCGGCGTTCGTGCCTTGTAGGGCGCCGCGCGGAGATGATCCGCACGGCGGCAACATCAACGCCGGCATCGCGATGCGTGTGGTTGATCACGAGCAACGTCCCGTTCCGTGCGCGTCCCAGGGTCACCCAGCGTTCCTCGGTGTCGCTGTGGTCGTGATCCGGCGTCGATACCGCCGTGGGATCGTTGAATACCGTCGCTGCCAGAGCGAAAGCGATGCCGTGCTTGCGCAGATTGCGCTGTGCCTTGACCGGATCCCAGTCGAAGCGGTATTCGAACACCGACTGCGCTCCCGCGAGGTGGTCCGCATCGTCGCAGGACGGTGCCGGGAGCGCCTCGCGGCAGTCGCCCGCCAACAACCCACGTAGGCGATGGTATCAGCCGCACCGGCGTGCCGAAGGCGCGTCGCGATCGGCTCCCATGCCCGCAACGCTCTTCTTCGCTTGCGACTCTGGCCCAAGGTAGCCCCGGGCAATCGCGCGCCAGGACGGACAGGGCGCAAGGGAACGTCTCCGCGGCTGCGCCGCCGCGGCCGGCCTCGTGCGCTTCGGGCGCACCGCCAGCGGCGCTCGGTCGCCATGGTGGAGCCGCGGCCGCCGAGTTGAGTGCTGGGCCGGGCTCGCGCCCACCGGCAGCGAGCTCGGACCAGACCCGGCCCGGCCCTACTGCACGGTCATCGACTGGATGACGACCGGCGTCGTGGGCACGGCCTCGTGGGCGCCCTGCCGGCGCGTCTGAACCCGCGAGATGGCATCGACGACGTCCATCCCCTCGACGACCTCGCCGAACACGGCGTAGCCGTACTCCTGCGGTGAGGTGCCGCGGTTGTCGAGGCCGCGCCGCGCGTTGTCGCGGGTGTTGATGAAGAACTGCGAGGTCGCGCTGTCGATGCCGGCCGTGCGGGCCATGGCCACCGTCCCGCGCCGGTTGCTCAGCCCGTTGGTGGCCTCGTTGCGGATCGACTCGCGCGCGAACTTCTGGACCAGGTCGTCCGTGAAGCCGCCGCCCTGGATCATGAAGTCCTCGATCACGCGGTGGAAGATGGTGTCCTCGTAGAAGCCGGCGTAGACGTACTGCAGGAAGTTCCCGACGGAGATGGGCGCCTGATCCTGGTAGAGCTCCATCGTCACCGCACCCTGGTTCGTCTCCATGACCACCCGCGGATTGCTGCCGGGGATCCTTCCGCCGGTGCCCAGCGTGACGCGGTAGACGCCCGTGTTGGCGGTCATGTAGAGGGTCCGCCCGTCGCCGCCCCAGGCGACGTTGGCGGGGTTCTCGTCCGGCACGATGGTGCCGAGGTGCACGCCGTCCCAGCCGAACACCCAGACGCCGCCGGGGCCCGTGGCGAAGACGTTGCCTTCCCAGTCCACCTTCATCCCGTCGGCCGCCCCGGGAGCGTCCTGGTCGTTGACGTCATAGAAGACCCGGGCGTTGGCCGCGCCCTCCTCGGTGAGGTCGTAGGCCATCCAGACCTTCTGCTCGGCGTCCGAGTTGGCGACGTACAGCACGCGCTCGTCGTGCGAGAGCGCAATGCCGTTGGGCCGGCTCTGATCCCGAACCAGCAGCTCCAGCTCGCCGTCCGGGCTCAGGCGGTAGATGCCGTTGAAGTCGAGCTCGCGAAGGGGCGATTCCTCCAGGCCCTCGAGGCCGTACGACGGATCGGTGAAGTAGAGCGAACCGTCGCTCGCATAGACGAGATCGTTGGGACTGTTCAGGCGGCTGCCCTCGTAGTTGTCGACCAGCGTCGTGCGGCTGCCGTCCTCCTCGACCCGCGAGATGCGCCGGTTGCCGTGCTCGGCGATGACGAGCCGACCCTCGCTGTCCCGCGTCAGCCCGTTCGACGAGATCGACCGCAGGCCCTCGCGGTCCCCTTCGAAGACCGGATCGATGAACGGGCTGGCCCCGTCGGCCTCCGTCCACTGGTGGATCGCGTTGGCCCGCACGTCCGAGAAGAGCAGGCGCGATTCGCCGCTCACCCAGACCGGACCCTCGGTGAAGACGTAGCCCTCGGCAATCTTCTCGATGGTCGCCCCGACCGGCACCAGCCGGTCGAGCCGCGGACTGACGCGCACGATGCGACCCGCGCCGGCCGCCTCCCCGGCCGGGCCCGCTTCCACTTCCTCGACCGGCTCCTCCGGCGCCCCGCACGCCATCGTCAACGCCGCCAGCACCGCCGCCGTCACGCTGATCGGTGTCCTCATGTCGCCCTCATGCGGCGGCCGTCGGGTGCCGCCGCCGGTCAAGGGGGCCGCGCGGCGCGCGCGGCATCCCACGTCAGAACGTCGCGATCGGGGTGCCCGCGGTCACCCCGCCGCGGCCGCGGAGAACGGCGCCGTCCACTCGCGAACCGGCGCTCGACCCGGCGCGGCCGCCCGCACCGCACGCTCGATGGCCGGCACGACGAGGCAGTCGATCAGGGTGTCCAGCTCGCGCCGGTGCCGGCGCCGCCCGTCGCCCGGCTCCGGCGCGGACGTGGCGACGATCACGCTGTCGAGCGCCGGGATCACGAAGACGAACTGGCCGCCGTAGCCCCACCCGTAGTAGGTGCGGTAACCGGCCAGGGTGCGCATCCACCAGCCGTAGCCGTACTGCCGGCGGCTCCAGCGCGACGCCGTGCGCGGGGTCCACGACGCCTCGATCCACGACCGCGACACGAGCTCCAGGCCGTCGACGGAGCCGCCCCGTCGAAACAGGTCTCCGACGGCGAGCATCGCGCGCGGGGTGAGCGCCATCTCGTTCCCGCCGAGGTAGATCCCCTGGGGGTCGCGGACCCAGGCCGGGAGATCGATGCCCAGGGGCCGGGCGAGGTAGCGGCGCCCGAAGGCGAGCGTGGTCATGCCGGTCGCCTGCGTCAGGATCGCCGACAGGAGGTGCGTGCTGCCGGTGCTGTAGATCATCCGCCCGCCCGGCCGGTCGACCATCGGGCGGGTCAGCACGTGGCGCACCCAGTGGCGGCTCGCGACCCAGCGCCCGTAGTTGCGGTTGGAGGTGGTCTCCAGCCCCGACCGCATGGTCAGGAGATCCTCGATGGTGATGGATCGCCGGACCGGGTCGGCTTCACCCAGCTCGTTCGGAAAGAAGTCGGTGATCGGCTGATCGACGCCGGCGATGTGTCCGCGGTCGATGGCGATGCCGACCAGGATCGCGATCAGCGTCTTGGAGGCGGACTTGAGGTTGGCCCGCGTCTCGCGCGTGGCGCCGTTGAAGTAGTGCTCCTCGAGCAGGGTCCCGCCGGTCGCCACCAGCAGGCTGCGCAGGCGCGGAAGGCTCCGTGCCTGGGCCAGGATGGCGTCGCGCTGGGCGGGCGCCAGGCGGAGCGCCGGCGCGGCCGGATCGGGGGCGGCCGGCGGGGGGCTGGCGGGCGCTGCGCCGAGCAGCAGCACCACGGCAAGTCCCGGCACGATCCACGCCCCTGCGGCGCGGCGTTGCCGCACGCCGCCCGCGACGGAATCACCGGCCTGTCGCGCAGTGCTCATCGGGCCTTTCCTCCCGACCCGCGATCCGTCCTGGCGCCCCTGACGGGCGCGTGCGGGTCAGGACGCCGCGGCGGCCCGCTCGACGTCGCCGCCGACGAGCCGCGCGTAGACGTCGAGGGCGCGCTCGGCCATTACGTCGGCCGTGTAGTGCTGTCGGACGCCGGCCGCGCCGCGTCGGCCGAGCTCGCCGCGCCGCTCCGGGTCGCCGTGCAGGCGCTCGAGCTCGACGGCCAGCGCGTCGACGTCCTCCGGGACGTTGCCCGGACCTACCAGCACCCCGCCTCCCGTGCGCCCGACGAGCTCGGTGTAGGTGCCGCGGCGTGCGGCGACGACGGGAACTCCGCAGGCCATCGCCTCGACCAGCCCCAGCCCCTTCGGGTCGTCGTAGGTGGCCGGCACGGCGAAGAGGTCGAGCCCCTGGAGGAAGGCGATCTTCTCCTCGCGGTCGACCACGCCCCGGTAGTGCACCTCGTCGGCGATGCCCCACTCCCGCGCCTGTCGCAGCAGGCCGTCGAGGTAGCCGCGGTGCTCCGGCCCGAGGTAGCCGGCGAGCTCCAGGCGGGACCCGTCGAGCGCGCCCCGCTCCCGGAGCCGGTGATAGGCGTCGCAGAGCAGGTGCAGCCCCTTCTCGGGGGCGATGCGCCCGAGGTAGCCGACCGTGAAGGGTCGATCGGGCTCGCTGGGGCGGGGCTCGTAGCCGGCCACGTTGATGCCGAGCGGTACGACATCCAGCTTCGCCCCCGGGATGCCCAGGTAGCGGCTCATGTGTCCCGCGTAGTAGTCGCTGACGGCGACGAAGCGGTCGACCGACGCCCCGTGGCGGCGGATCAGCGAGAGCGCCCGCGTGTGGTACGGCTCCTCCAGGTGGTCGAGGAAGATGTTCTCGCCCTGCAGGGTGCAGCAGATCGGGCAGCCGAACGCTTCCTTGAGGGCCGGGGCCAGCGAGATGAGCATCGAGTTCGAGATGTCGATCACGTCGGGAGGGGGCTGCGAGCCGAGCCAGTGCAGGAGCTTGCCGAACTCCTTCCGCTGGCGCCCGTCCTCGCCCTCGAGCACCGACACGGTAAGTCCGCCGAGAAGCTCGGGTTGCGTCTGCACGCCGCGCTGGGAGACCGCGCGCAGGAGCCACGGCGACTCCCACAGCCGGTCGATCATCCAGGGCGTTCCACGGAACAGCGCCGAGTACTGCTCCAGGTAGACGCTGATGCCGCCGAAGAAGACCCGGTGCTCGCTGACGTTCTTCTCGTCCGTGCGCGGCGGCGTGTACAGCGGCAGCAGGACGACGTCGTGGCCCATTGCCATCAGGGAGCTCGCGAGCGCGTTGTCGCGGATGCAGCTCCCGCAGTACATGCCACCCGCGCCGGCCGTGATGGAGATGATGCGCACCGTGCGGTCGGATTATAGCGGCTCGGCCGCTATGCAGTAGAGATGCTCCCGTCCCCGGAGGTAGATCTCCCCGCCGGCGACGGCGGGGGAAGCGTCGAACTCGTCGTCGAGATGGCTGATCCCGAGCACGGAGAGCGAGTCGCCGGCCTCGAGGACGGCGGTCGCCCCGTCGCGGCTCGTCACGTAGAGGCGCCCCGCCGCGGCGACGGGCGAGGCGTAGATGTTGCGGATGCCCGGCAGCCGGTCCGGCCCGAAGAGGTGGCGGCCCGTCGCGGCGTCGTAGGCCGACAGCACCCCCGAGTTGCTCTTGGTGAAGTACAGGGTGCCGTCGTAGAGGACGGGCGACGGCACGTACGGCGTGTCGCGGTCGAGCGACCAGACGACGGCGTCGGTCCCGGTGATGTCGCCGCGGGCCGCGGCCAGGTCCACGGCGTAGAGCCGGCTGCCGCGGTAGCCGCTCATCAGGTAGACCAGGCCGCCGCCGGCAACCGGGCTCGGGATGGCGTTGACGGTCACTCCCTCGCCCTCCCAGACCAGCCGGCCCGTCTCGAGGTCGGAGCTGCGGCCGCCGCCGGGCGCCCTCGTCCCGCCCCGGGCCCCGCCCGGCGCCCCCCCCCC
>JAPOWL010000403.1 GCA_026707615.1 Acidobacteriota bacterium
CTCCCGACGTGCGCGCCATCCCGTCGCCCACCGAGACGAACAGGTACTCGTCGGGGGTCCAGGCGAGCCGCCCTCCGTAGTGACCGCCGCCCTCGGACCGCGCCTCGAAGACGTCCGCGATTGCCGTGAAGCGATCGTCCTCGAACCGGCCTCTGACGACGGCCGTCGTCGCGCCCTCTCCCTTCGGCCGCGCATAGCTCAGGTACAGCAGGCGGTTGGTGGCGAAGTCGGGGTGCGGCAGCACCTCGAACAGGCCCCCCTGGCCCCGAGCCAGTACGTCCGGCACCCCCGGAACCGGGTCGGGCAGCAACGCTCCGTCCCGCACGACGCGCAGACGTCCCGGGCGTTCGGTGACCAGCATGTCGCCGTCGGGAAGCCAGGTGATGGACCAGGGGACTTCGAGACCTTCCGCCACGGTCACAAGACGGAAATCGTGATGCGCGGACCGGTGCACCTCCTGCGCGGCGACCTGGGATCCGGCGAACGTGCATGCCGCGGCAGCACAGGCAACGACAGGGCGGATCATCGGTGGCTCCCGTTAACAGCGTGCCTCGCGCACGCGACTTCGCGCATCCTAACCGGATTCGTTCGCCCGCGCCCGCGCCCACGCCCGCCTCCCGGACCGCCCGGCACTCCCGCCGGTTGTTGATAGGATTGGCGCGGGTTGTCGCTGCCGTGCCGGCGCAGGGCAGCGGCTGAACGGGGAGATTGCCCGGTCGAGCGGCTGGAGGTGAGCGATGCGATTCTGTCGTCTTCTGTTGACGGTCGTGCTCGGGTTGGGGCTGAGCGGGTTCCAGGGCGTCGGCGAGGCGCAGGAATCGGCGTCGCCGGCGCTCGCGCGTTCGCGCGTGACCCAGCTCGACATCACCAGCCGCGAGGCAGCGTTCGGCGGCCGGTCGTTCGGCGCCGTGGGCGCGTACGAGATCCTGCTCGGCACGGCCACGGCCGTCGCCGATCCGGGCGACCCGCTGAACGCCGGGATCGCGGATCTCGAGAACGCCCCCCGCAACTCGGACGGGCTGGTCGAGTACACCTTCGAGGTCGACATCCTGAAGCCGGTCGACATCACCCTGGGCAACGGCGTCCTCGTGTACGAGGTCAACAACCGCGGCCGCAACATCGTCTTCGGCTACTTCCACGAGGCGGGGCGGGGCTACGCGGCCGGGAACGCCGGCAGCGCGTTTCTCATGGACCAGGGCTACACGTACGTCTCGAGCGGCTGGCTGCACGGCGCATCGGGGGCCGGCGACCCGCGCCCGGTGCTGGCGGCCTTTCCGCTCGCCACCGACGACGGCCGGACGATCACCGGCGTCTCGATGGAGGAGTGGCAGGATCCGGACAGCGCAGCGTTCGGGCGGCTGACCTACCCGGCGGCGACGCTCGACGCGAGCGCCGCGACCCTCACGCACCGCCAGCTTCAGGACGATCCGCGCCAGACGGTTCCGGCCGACGGGTGGCGCTACGTCGACGACACGACGGTCGCGGTCACGCCGCCCGCGGGAACCGACGCGGGAACCATCTACGAGTTCGTGTACGAGGCCCGGGATCCGATCGTCCACGGCCTGGGCTTCAGCGCCATGCGCGATCTCGTGTCGTTCGCGCGCTACCGTCCCGCCGACGATCGGGGCGTCGCCAATCCGCTCTTCGTGGACGGCGTGCCGGTGCTCGACCACGCGGTGGCCGTCGGCTCCTCGCAGAGCGGCCGGATGATCAGGGACTTCCTCTACCAGGGCTTCAACGAGGACGCGGCGGGGCGGCGTATCTTCGACGGCATGACGCCGTACGTGGCGGGCGCCCGCCTCACGTGGGTCAACGCCCGTTTCGCGCAGACGGGCCGCTACACGCGCCAGCACGAGGACCACAACTACCCGATGGACGAGTTCCCGTTCACGTTCGCGACGACGACCGATCCGCTGACGGGCCGGACCGACGGGCTGCTGGCCGCCTGCACCGCCTCGGACACCTGCCCCCGCATCATCCAGGTGGACGCCGAGTCCGAGTACTACGGCGCCCACGCCTCGCTCATCCTCACGGACACGAGCGGCCGGGCCATGGAGCTGCCGCCGAACGTGCGCTACTGGGTGCTCGCGACCGCACATCTGCAGGGCGACGCCGGGTGCCGCGACCCGCGCAACCCCGTGCTGCCCTGGCCGTACTACCGGGCCGCGTTCGACGCGACGGTGCGGTGGGTGCGGGACGGCGTCGAGCCGCCGGCGACGCGCGCGCCGTCGGTGGCCGACGGTACCGCGGTGACGGTCGAACGGCAGGGCGAGCAGTATCCGACCATCCCGGACCGTCCCTACAACGGCGCGATCAGCACGCTCGGCGTGCGCGACTTCTCCGTCTGGCCCCCGAAGGAGAGCGACGAGCGCTACCCGTTGTTCGTGCCGAGCCTGGACGCGGACGGCAATCTCGTGGCGGGGGTCATCGTTCCGGAAGTCGCGGCCCCGCTCTCCACGATGGGCAAGGCGGTCCGCGCGGCCGGCTTCGCCGAAGGCGACCTGTGCGGCGTCAACGGCTCCACCATCGCGTTTCCGCGGACGAGGGAGGAGCGGATGGCGCGGGGCGACTCCCGGCTCTCCCTGGAGGAGCGCTATCCCGGCGGCGAGGAGGAGTACGTGCGGCGCTACGGTGAAGCGGCGGATGCGCTGGTCGCCCAGCGGTACCTGCTGCCCGCCGATGCGGAGACGCTCAAGGCGTCCGCCGCCGCCGCGTGGCGCGCGGCCATCGCGGCAGCGGTAGAGGACCCGCAGTAGCCCGCTTCAACCGGCAGCCGGTCGATGCGCCCGGAGGAAGGACCGTATCTGGCGCACCGCCAGCGGAATCCGCTCCGGGGGCTGCTTCCACGGGAACAGGCTCACCTCGGACTGAGGCGCCAGCATCGCGGCCTCCATGGCGACGTCGTACGGATGCGCCGGGATGTCGTCCGGCAGGATGAGGATGGGCGTCTGCAGCTCGCGCACGAAGTCTCGTGTCACGGTGAAGACGAAGTCCGCATTGGTGCGGTACATC
Organism: Acidobacteriota bacterium; assembly: GCA_026707615.1. Lineage (GTDB taxonomy): Bacteria > Acidobacteriota > Vicinamibacteria > Vicinamibacterales > UBA8438 > JAGWAJ01. The sequence goes on from JAPOWL010000403.1 coordinate 3,013, forward strand.
GTGGTCAGGAACCTCTCCGCCATGTCCATCGTGATCTCGGGCCGCCGCCTGACCAGCTCGGGAGCCCAACGGCTCATGTTGTTGTCGTAGAACAGCGTGGGATGCTCCGCACTCCACGCGCTGGGCTGCGCCAGCACGGCGGCGACGACACGATTGGGCGCCCGCCGCAGCAGGTTCCAGATGAAGGGGCCGCCGATGCAGAACCCGAGCACCATGAACCTGTCGATGCCCAGGTGATCCATCAGGCCGAGATGGTCATCGGTATGCGCATCCCACGGCCGATCGATCTCGAGCGGACCGGAAGATTCGCCCCGGATGGAGTTGCGAAGGTCTGCCGCGATGCAGCGGAACTCTCCCGGGAACTCCTCCATCGGATTGAAAGGATGAGTGGCCAGGTTGGCGATGGCCGAGTTCAGTCCCCCGCCCGAGATGACGAGCAACGGGAAGCCGGAGCCGACCTCCTCGTAGCGGATGCGAACGGGACCGTTCTCATAGAAGGACATGGCCGCTCCGGATTGGCCGGTCTGCCCTGCAAACCCCCGCGTGGCGGCCATGACGGTCGCCGCCGCGCCGGTCTTGAGTATCGTGCGCCTGATCGTATCCACCATTGGAGGCCTCCTGCTGCCGGCCCCTTGTCCAGGAGTCTGCGCCGTAGAACGTACGGTGGGGCACTCCGCCCCCGCGCAGACTCCCAGCGCGCCCGTCAGGGCGCGCTGGCACATGTCGAGACGGTCCGTCTGCCGTGCAGCGTCTCAAGCCTATCACCTGCCGGCCAAGGCACCCTGCCGCCCCCGGCGCCCCGTCGCCGCGGCCCTGGGGTGCGGGCACCCGACGTCTCCGTTCCCGGCCGCCGGGGAAGAGCGTTGAGCCCCCGGGGGCTCGGACCAGGGCGACGTCCGCCTTCTCGATCGGTCAGCGCGGCGAACGGTGCGCGGGGTAGATTCCGGTAGCTTCGCGCATGCGACCGCCAGCTGCTTCCGCCGCCGCGCGCGCACGGGCCGCCAGTGCACGAAGAGACCCCGACGCCCCGAGAATCCACCCCAGTGCCCTGATCGCGCACGACGCGCGCGTCGCGCCCGACGTCGCGATAGGCCAGGGCGCGCTGGTGGGAGTGGGCACCCACCTGGGCTCCGGAACGGAGATCGGCGACGACACGGTGGTCGGGACCGGCGTGGAGGTCGGCCCGTTCTGCGTGATCGGCGCCGGAGCGACGGTGTCGGACGGCGCCACCCTGGAGCAGGGCGTCGTGCTGATGCCCCGGGTCCAGATCGGTCCCGGCACGGCGGTAGGGAGCCGGACGGTCGTCGACACGGGCGCCGTCGTGGGGGCAGGTTGCGTCCTGGGAACCGACGCCCATATCGGAGAGAACGTCCGCATCGGGATCGACGTGCGTGTGGGGCCGAGGAGCATCGTCGGTGGGGGCGATGGACGGCGTCGGGCCACGGAAGAACACGAAGCGCCGCCGCCGACGACGCTCGGAGACCGGGTACGCCTCGGAGAGGGTGCACGGGTGGGGTCCGGAGCGGCGATAGGCAACAGCACCGTCATCGACGACGGGTGCAGCATCGCAGGTGGGGCACAGGTCGGCTGGCAGGCACGCGTGGCGGCGAAGGTACGCATCGGGCCGCGAGCGGCGGTCGGCGATCGGACGAGGCTCGAGGCCGACTGCGTCGTCCACGGAACGGTCGGCCGGACGTGCCGACTCGGCCGTTAGGTGAGCGTCGAGAGCGGCCAGGAGATGGTCGACGGCACCACAGCCCGGGCGGGTGAGGAACTCGCCCCGCGCGGGGCAGGGGCGACGCTGACCCGACCGAGCGCGCCCCAGGCATCCCTGCGGATCCCGAATCGGGCGAAGAGCATCGTCGGCCGCATGCGGTCCGCGATGCGCGCGGCCCGCCTGTGGGCACGCGGCCACAGATAGCGCGCGGATCAGCAAGGCAAGGAACGGACGTCACCAGGGCAGACCGCTACCCTCCCGATTGGATGGCGCGCGAAAATGCTCCTTCTCGCCGGCGGCGCTACGTGCGTGCATTCGCGACGGGCACGCGCGTCGGCCGGGACGCGGGGTTGTGTGGAGCGCCGGCGTTCATCGGCGGCCGGATGGACCGCGCGGCGCCGCCTCGAACAGCCAGATGTCGCCCGCCTGCACGAGCTCGCGGCTGATGTCGTACGTGTACTTGTCGGCGATCGAGGCGGTGATGGCTTCGAGGCTCGGACCCGACTCGATGCGCCGGAGCTGGCGCTCGTAGCGCTTGCCGTCGATGCGCAGCACGGCCCGGCCGTCGCGCTCGGCCTGGCGCGGCCAGCTCTTCCACAGCCGGCCGACGGCGCTGCGCATGTAGGCGGAGAAGACGTACAGCTTGCCGTCGTGCTCGCCGACCCAGATGGTGCGGGACCGCGGCGGGTCCTCGAGCTGCAGCTCGATGGTCGCGATGTCGCTGGTGAAGCTCCAGTCCGGCTCCGGGCCGGCGTGCAGCTCGCCCGACACGAGTGGACCGCCCGAGAACACGAAGTCCGAGCCGTCCGAGAGGCGCTGCTTCGCGGCTGCGGTGAGGACCGCCGTGACCGGGCTCAGCAGGAGGCAACCGACAACTATCAGCACCCTGATTGCCAGATGCATGGTTCGCCCAGTCTACCACCGCCGGAACGTCGGCCCGGATCGACCCGCGGGCCGGCCGCCGCAAGGCTGCCGGGCCGAATCGGAACGACCGGCTTTTCGAGATCGAAGCCGCGCCCGAGCTGATCCCCAGCAGGTCCGCGCTGTTGACCTCGGCTTTCGCAGATGACACCGTTTCTACTCGGTGCTGGCCAACACGACGCTTGGCGTGGGCGGGAAACGAACCGACGCGCGGCGCGGCGTGGGGATCTGGAGGCAACTGACGCTGCGCTTCCTTTCCGGGCGTGGCGGTCCGCACCGGCGGCGCCGGCATGCTGGCCGCTCGTGGCTGGTGCCCACGCTGGCGTTGGCGTTGCCGTGGGCGGCGGCGCAAGCGCCCGCCGCACAGCCGACCACCGCGCAGCCGACCACCGCGGTCGCCGCCAACGGTGCGGAGCAGCCGGTGGTCATCCAGGGCCCGCCGCCGCCGGAGCCGCCGGCCGTCTTCACGCGCGACGCCGCCGGCCGCATGACCATCCGGGCCATCCGCCTCACCGAGCCTCTCGACATCGACGGAACGCTGGACGAACCCCTGTACCGGGACGTGCCCGGGCTGACCGACTTCGTGCAGATCGAGCCGATCGAAGGCGCGCCCGCCACCGAGCGGACCGAGGTGTGGCTGGCGTTCGACGACGACAACGTCTACATCGGCGGCCGCTGCTGGGACTCGGCGCCGGAGTCGCGCTGGATCGCCAACGAGCTGCGCCGCGACAGCTTCAACATCGCCCAGAACGAGTACATCGACATCGTGCTGGACACCTTCTACGACCGGCGCAACGGCATCAACCTGACGGTCAATCCGCTCGGCGGCCGGATGGACGGGCAGATCACGGACGAGCGCGACTACGCCGCGGACTGGAATCCCGTCTGGTCCGTCCGTGCGGGCCGGTTCCCCGGCGGGTGGACGTTCGAGTCGGCGATTCCGTTCAAGTCCCTGCGCTACCGGCCGGGCCGCGCGCAGGTGTGGGGATTCAGCCTCACCCGCAGGGTCCGCTGGAAGAACGAGCTGTCGTCGCTCGTGCCGCTCCCCATCTCGCGCGGCATCATGCTGATATCGCAGGCCGCGACCGTGGTGGGCATCGAGGCGCCCGACGGCGGCGGGCGCGTGCTCGAGATCAAGCCGTACGCCATCGGGGACCTGACGACCGATCGCGGCGCGGTGCCGGCGCTCTCGAACGCGGTGCACGCCGAGGCCGGGCTCGACGTGAAGTACGCGCTGACCGAGAACCTGGTGGCGGACGCCACCGTCAACACCGACTTCGCCCAGGTGGAGGTGGACGAGCAGCAGGTCAACCTCACCCGCTTCGGCCTGTTCTATCCCGAGAAGCGCGAGTTCTTCCTGGAGAACCAGGGGGTGTTCGCGTTCGGCGGAGCGGCCGGCAACCTGTTCGGGAGCGCCGGCGTGAACGTGCCGATCCTGTTCTACAGCCGCCGCATCGGCCTGGAGGAGCGCGGCGGCGTCGCGGCCGAGGTGCCGATGGAGGCGGGCGGGCGGCTGACCGGCCGGGTCGGCCCGTTCAGCGTCGGCGCGCTGCACATCCGGACCGGGAATCAGCCCCGGACCGACACGGTCGCCACGGACTTCTCGGTGGTCCGCGTCAAGCGCGACGTGCTGCGCCGCAGCAGCATCGGGGCCCTGGCCGCCCGGCGCTCCGTCTCGCGGCGGGGCCCGGGGACGAACGACACGTACGGCGTGGACGGGACGTTCTCGTTCTACGACGACCTGAACGTCAACACCTACTGGGCCCGCACCGCCACCGCCGGAATGCAGGACGAGCTCAGCTACCGCGCGCAGCTCGACTACGCCGGCGACCGCTACGGCGTGCAGCTCGAGCGGCTCGTGGTCGGGCGCGGCTTCAATCCGGAGATCGGGTTCCTGCGGCGGGACGACTTCGAGGGCAGCTTCGGCGCGCTGCGCTTCAGCCCGCGGCCCGCGGGGATCGAGGCCATCCGGCAACTGACCTGGGAGGCCCGCGTCGACCACATTGCCGACCGTGCCGGCCTGCTCGAGACGCGCGAGCAGGTCGCGAGCTTCGGCATCGAGTTCGAGAACAGCGACCGGTTCGACGTCTTCTATACCCGCAGCTACGAGTTCCTGAAGCAGCCGTTCCGGATCGCGCCGGAGGTCGTGCTGCCGGTCGACGGCTACGACTTCCAGCAGGTGGAGCTGAGCTTCGCGCTCGGCGGGCAGCGGCCGTTCGCGGGCTCGCTCGGCGTGGTGCGGGGCTCGTTCTACGGCGGGGACAAGACCACCGTCAACCTGTCCCGGGGACGGCTGGAGATCACGCCGCGGCTGTCGCTGGAGCCGAGCGTCTCGTTCAACTGGATCGATCTGCCCCAGGGCCGCTTCTCGACCGAGCTCGCGACGACCCGGACGACGTACACGCTGTCGCCGGTGATGTTCGTCAGCGCGCTCCTGCAGTACAACTCCAGCAACGCGTCGCTCGGCGCCAACGTGCGCCTGCGCTGGGAGTATCAGCCCGGCAGCGAGCTCTTCGTCGTCTACAACGAAGCGCGCGACACGCTGCGGCCGGGGCGTCCCGAGCTGCGGGACCGCGCGCTCATCGTCAAGATCAACCGCCTGTTCCGGCTGTGAGCACCGGCGCTCTATCGCCGCCGGCTTCTCATTCTGAACCGGAACCCCTTGTCGGGAGCAAAGGAGGGAAAGAGTATCCAGCGGTCCGTTCTCAATTCGTAGGTCGGCGGAACGAGCTCCAGGTCGGCCTCGTGCAGCAGGGTCGCAACGATAAGCGGCAGTTGCGTCTCGGCGAACCCGCGGCCGGCGCAATGATGCACGCCGACGCCGAACGGCGCATACACTCCGGGCTGCTTGTGCTCCTCGCGCCCCGGTAGGTAGCGGTCGATGTCGAACCGCTGCGGATCGGGAAAGTGCTCCGGCAGGTCGTGCGTGACGAAGAAGGCGAGCAGCAGATCCGCACCCGCCGGAATCCGGTGTCCGGCGAAGTCGAACGACGTCGTCACCTTGCGTTGAATCCCCGGGACCGGCGTGTACATGCGCAGCGCTTCCAGCATGATCCGGTGCAGCACGTCCAACCCGCGCACCTGCGCCGCATCCGGCGTGCCGTCGGCGAACAGCGCATCCGCCTCGGCCTGCGCGCGCTCCCGCAACGCGGGGTTCTTCAGCACCGCGTAGAGCATGCAGGCGCCGATGCTCCCCACGGTCTCGACGCCGGCGAACAGCG
>JAPOWL010000040.1:0-1072 GCA_026707615.1 Acidobacteriota bacterium
GAGGATCTCGCACACCTCGAGGGGGCCGCGCTCACGCGCGAGGCGTGGCAGGCGCTCCTGCGCGTCCACGTCGCGCCGGCGGACCCGGCCGCCGCGGAGCTTCCGGCCGTGCTCGGCGACTACGCCGTCGCCGGCGGCAGGTTGCGCTTCACCCCACGCTTCCCGTTCGCGGCAGGTCAGCGCTACGAGGTGGTGTTCGACCCGTCGTCGCTCCCGTCCGCGCGAGAAGGATCCGCATCAACCCCGCCCCGCACGCTCCGCACCACGGTCGAGGTTCCGGCCCCCGACCTAAAGCCGTCGACCCGCGTGGCCGCCGTCTATCCGACTGGCCCCGAGGTGCCGGAGAATCACCTCCGCCTCTACATCGTCTTCTCGGCTCCGATGGGCCTGGGCGCCGGCAACCCCCACGTCCGGCTGCTCGACGAGCACGGAGAGCCCGTCGCCGACGCGTTCCTGCCGCTGGACGTCGACCTGTGGAATGCGGACCGCACGCGCTACACGGTCCTCTACGACCCGGGGCGCGTGAAGCGCGGCATCCGGCCCAACGCGGAACTGGGTCGCCCGCTGGCGGCCGCTCGCAAGTACACCCTGGCGATCGACGCCGCCTGGCGCGACGCAGCCGGGCAGCCGCTCGTCGCGCCGTTCCACCACGAGTACCGCGTGGGTCCGCCGCGCGAGCGCGCCCTCGATCCCGCCGCCTGGCGGCTCGACCCGCCGGCCCCGGCCACGCGCGATCCGCTCGCGGTCGGCTTCCCCGTGCCGCTCGACTACGGCCTGCTGCAGAGCGCGCTCCACGTGGCGGCCGGCGACGGCCGACCGCTGGCGGGCGAGATCCGGGTGGACGAGGGCGAGACGCGCTGGAACTTCACGCCGCGCGCTCCGTGGGAGCCGGGCGAGTACCGGCTCGTCGCGGCGGCGACCCTCGAGGACGCGGCCGGCAACCGCATCGGGCGGCCGTTCGAGGTCGATTCGGTCGATCCTGAAGGCCCAGGACGCGCCCGTGGCGCCGTGCTCCCGTTCCGGATCGGCTACGCGGACCCCGCGCGGTAGCCGGGCCGATGAGCGACCGGTC
>JAPOWL010000040.1:1082-7764 GCA_026707615.1 Acidobacteriota bacterium
GGCGCCGTGCTGCTGTTCCGGTTCGTCTTCGCGGTGGCGGGTTGGGTGCCGTCGAGTTGTTGGACCGGTCAACGGCGGCGCCCCGCGCTTTATGTCTCCACGGATCTCCCCGCGCTCGCGCCCCGATGAGTTTGCATCGTGCCCTTCGTCTTGCCGCGAGCGCGACCGGTTCAGTCTCGCCCTGAATCCCGCGACTGAGCGAGCCGCCGGGTGGCATCGACCTTGCTTGTCCGACCGCCGGAGGAGGGGGTGTCCTTGCAGCCAAGCGGCGGCCGGAGAACGACTAGAATATCGAACAGGACCTGGGGGGGGATCGTGGACGCGGATCGTCGTTTGGTGACCCGGGTGGCGTTGCGCAACTACAAGAGCATTGCTGCGTGCGACATCTCTCCGGCACAGATTGCGTTCCTGGTCGGCCCCAACGGTTCCGGCAAGAGCAACTTCCTGGACGCACTCCGTTTCGTCACCGACGCGGTTCGCTTTTCGCTCGACCACGCGCTTCGCGATCGAGGCGGTATCGGCGAAGTCCGCAGGAGGTCCGGCGGACATCCCAATCATTTCGGGATTCGCATCGATCTCCACCCTGACCAGTCTTCGGTCAGCTACTCGTTCACCGTTGGCGCGAAGCCGCGTGGTGGGTACGAAGTGCAGCGCGAGCAGTGCCTGGTGCGATGCCCTGACGGACGGCACTTCTATTCCGTTGAACGAGGGCGTGTCATCGATACGACCGTCAATCCGCCCCCTGTTGCGTCGCACGACCGTCTCTACCTGGTGAGTGTCTCCGGCGTCGAGGCCTTTCGGCCGGTGTATGACGCGCTCATCAGCATGGGGTTCTACAATCTGAATCCGGAGACCATTCGCGAGCTTCAATCGCCCGATCCGGGCGATCTGTTGAAGCGAGATGGCAGCAATATCGCCAGCGTGCTTGCGAACCTGGATACTCGGTCACCGGAGACCAAGCAGCGTATCGAGGAGTATCTCGGCAAGGTGGTGTCCGGAGTCGTGGGCGTCGACGAGCGGTCGATTGGTCCCAAGGAGACTCTCGAGTTCCGGCAGGAGGTTCGCGGAGCGCGCTACCCTTGGCGGTTCTTTGCCAGCAACATGTCGGACGGGACCCTGCGCGCGCTCGGCGTGCTCGTCGCCCTCTTCCAGGCTTCCGATGGGACGGCGCCGACTCGCCGGTGCATCGGTATCGAGGAGCCAGAAGCCGCACTGCATCCCGCCGCGGCCGGGGTTCTCATCGACGGCCTCAAGGACGCGGCAGAGCAGGCCCAGGTGCTCGTCACGAGTCATAGTCCGGACCTGCTGGACGACAAGTCCATACCTGATGATTCCATCGTCGCCGTCATCGCCGAGCACGGCGAAAGCCGCATCGGCCCTCTGGACGGCCCGGGGAGATCCGTGCTCAAGGATCACCTCTATACGGCGGGCGAGCTTCTTCGCATGAATCAACTGCGACCGGATCCGAGCGTCTTCGACCTGCGCCCGGAGAAGCTCCCGCTGTTCGACTATCTGTGACGATGCCGAAGATCGTCACGATCGTCGAGGGGCATGGCGAGGTAGAAGCAGTTCCGATTCTGTTGCGACGAATCGTGGAGGCCGTGGCGCCCGACGCCAACCTGGAGGTGACGCCCCCGATACGCGTAGACCGTTACAAGGTTGTGAAGCCGACGGAACTGGAACGCGCCATCGAGTTGGCGGCGCGAATAGCGAACGGCGATGGATACATCCTGGTCCTGTTGGATGCGGACGATGATTGTCCGGCGGAGCTCGGTCCAGGCCTTCTGAGACGGGCGAGCGGGACGCGGCCGGACCGCGCCATCCGCGTCGCGCTGGCGAAGCGCGAGTACGAAGCGTGGTTCGTGGCGGCGGTGACTTCGATTGTCGGGCAGGCGAGTATCCGCGAGGACGCTCTTCCGCCCGAGGATGCGGAAGGGATCAGGGACGCGAAGGGTTGGCTAACCCGGCAGATGCCGGAGGCTCACTCCTACCGCCCAACCCGTCATCAAGCGCTGCTGACAAGGTCCTTCGATCTCGACGCGGCTCGACGTGGAGCTCCGTCATTCGACAAGCTCTGGCGCGACCTGTCTACGCTGCTGGTTCAAGGTGAGGTGTGAGCGGGGGCCTCGATTCAGGCTCTCTGAACCCCGAGCAACCCCGGCACGGCCGCCGCCATGAAGGCACGCGCCGCCACGCGCGGTCCGCGCGGGCGCACCCTCACGGGTTGGGAGTCCGCGCGGGTGCGAACTCCTCCATGGCAGGTTCTACGGCGCAGACTTCTACGCCCGCGACAGGTCGTGGTTCTTGATCGGCAGATTCCGCACCCGAATCCCCGTGGCCGCGTAGATCGCGTTCGTCACCGCCGGCGCCACCGGCGGCACGCCCGGCTCGCCGAGGCCGCCGAGGCGCTCGCCGGAGTGGATGAAGTCCACCTCGACGTGCGGCGCGTCGGCGATGCGGATCATCTCGTGATCGTGGAAGTTGCTCTGGGCGACGCGGCCCTGGTCGATCGTGATCTCCGCAACCATGGCGGCGGAGAGGCCGAAGACGATCCCGCCCTCGATCTGGGCCACGGCGCCGTCGACGTTGACGACGTCGCCGCAGTCGACGGCGGCGTAGACGTTGCGGACCTTGACCCTGCCCTGCGGCGAGACCGCCACGTGGGCCACCTGGGCCACGATCGAGCCGAAGCTCTCGGCGATGGCGATGCCTCGGCCCTCGCCCTCGGGGAGCGGGCTGCCCCAGTCGGCCATCTCGGCCGCCCGGACGAGGGTGGCGCGGAACCGCGGGTGCTCGTCCATCAGGTCGCGCCGGAACTCGTAGGGATCTCGGCCCGCGGCATGGGCCAGCTCGTCGATGAACGACTCCTTGAAGAAGCCGTGCTGCGAGTTGAGGACCGACCGCCAGGCGCCCTCCCGGACGTGGTGCGACGCGCTCCGGCCGTCGAATCGCTGGTCGGGGATGGCGTAGGGCATGAAGAGCGACTCGCCGTCGCCGCCGCCCGCGTAGTGCGCCCCGACGGCGAGGGGACGGCCGCCGGCGTCGAGCGCGCCGGCGTAGCGGCACATCGCGGCCGGCCGGTAGTAGCCGTGCTGCATGTCGGTCTCGCGGCTCCAGACCATCTTGACCGGCGTCGGGGACATCGCCTTCGCGATGCGCGCCGCGATATCGACGTAGTCGAAGGAGAACGGCAGGCGCCGGCCGTAGCCGCCGCCGAGCATCAGGTTCGTCAGGTGGACCTGGTCGGCGTCGAAGCCCAGCGCGCCGGCCGCGATGGAGCGGGCGTTCAGCGGATCCTGGGTGCCCGCCCATACGTCGGCGCGGTCCCCGTCGACGCGCACCGTGCACGCCATCGGCTCCATCGTGGCGTGGGCCAGGAACGGGACGCGGTAGTCGGCCGTGACCACCTGGGCCGCCTCCGCCGGCATCTCGGGGGCGGCGCCGAGCGCCTCGTCGAACGCGGCGAAGATCGTCTCGCTGGACACGTCGCCGTGCCCGGCGTCGTCATAGACGGGGCTGAGGGCCTCGAGCGCCTTGCGGGCGCGCCAGTAGCTGTCGGCAACGACGGCGACCGCCTCCTCGAGCTCCACCACTTCCTGGACCCCGGGCATCCCCTTGGCCGGCGCGGGGTCGACCGACACCAGCCGGCCGCCCTGCACGGGCGCGATGTCGACGGCCGCGTAGAGCATGCCGGGCAGCGTGAAGTCGATGCCGTAGCCCAGGCTGCCGTTGACCTTCGGGGGAATGTCGAAGCGCGGCGGGGACGTGCGCCGGATGGTGTACGTGTCGGGATCCTTGAACGGCGGATTGGACGGGGCGGGGATGGCCGCCGCGGCCTTCGCCAGGTCGCCGAAGGTCGCGCTCTGCCTCGACGCCGCGTGGGTGACGTGCGAAAGGGCCGCCGTGCACTCGTCGGCGCGGACGCCGAAGCGCTCGGCCGCCGCCATGAGCAGCATCTCGCGCGCCGCCGCCCCCGCGATGCACATGCCGTAGCCGGTGCCGCGCACGGCCATCGAGCCGCCGGTGGCCTGGGTGCCGAACCAGCGCGCCAGGCGGTAGGCGCCGTAGTCGATGGCGCGGCCGAGCGGAGCCGGCATCGATTCGCCCGTGAACGCGCGGAGCATGTAGGCGTTGGCGTAGGCGTCGAGGGCCGGAGCCTCCTGGATGCGCACGAGCTCCCAGTCCGCTTCCATCTCCTCGGCCGCCATCATGGCGAGCCCGGTCTGCGACCCCTGTCCCATCTCGCAGTGCGGAATCAGGATGGTGACGAAGTTGTCGGGAGTGACGGTGATCCAGGTGGTCAGCTCGCCCTTGTCGATCGCGTCGGCCGAGACGACGCTGTGGCGCCCCGGCGAGAAGGCCACGCCGGCCACGCCGAGGACGAACCCGCCGCCGACGAGGCTGCCGGCGCCGATGAAGGCGCGTCGCGTCCACTTACCCATGACGCTCCTCCTTCTTCTCGCCGGCGGCCTTCCGGCCGTCGGCGACGTCGTGAATCGCGCGGCGCACGCGGACGAACGTGCCGCAGCGGCAGATGTTGGTGATGGAGGCGTCGATCTGCTCGTCGGTCGGATCGGGCCGCTGGGCGAGGAGCGAGGAGACGGCCATGATCATGCCCGACTGGCAGTAGCCGCACTGCGGCACCTGGTGGTCGATCCAGGCCTGCTGCACGTCGTGGAGCTGGCCGTCCTGCTCCAGCCCCTCGATGGTGGTGAGCGGCATCCCCTCCGCCGCCGAGCCCGGCCGGGTGCACCTGAGACCGGCAGGGTGCACGTGCGGACCGCCCGCCCGTCGAGGTGCACGGTGCAGGCCCCGCAGGCCGCGATGCCGCACCCGAACTTGGTTCCCGTCAACCCCAGCGTGTCCCGGAGCACCCACAGCAGCGGGGTGTCCGGCTCCACGTCCACGGTGCGGGTCTCACCGTTCACCGTCAGCGTGATTGCCATCCCGTCCTCCCGTCGCACGAACCGAATGTCGGATCGTACCCCATCCCCGCGCGCGTGGCCCGCCGCGGCACTGCTGGTGTCAGACGAACTCCGCCCATCGTCCGTTCCATCGCGGCAAGGCCGCCACGTACGCGCGGTCCCAGGGCGCCTCGGCGCGGCACCGCGTCCTCGGCGTCCGGCAACGCACCGAGCACGACACCGACGTCCAGCAGCCCGTCACCGGTGGTCCCGGTCGGCGAGCAGCAACGAGAGGACGTCGATTCGCCTCCGCAGCGCAATGCGAGGCGCTGCCGGAAGACCTCGGGCATCGAGCGGTTCCCGCACCTCGATCCCGCCGGGATCGTCTTCGACCGGCACCAGCTTCGCGATCGGCGTCTGACGATCGCACACCGTGACGGTCTCGCCGCGGCGCACTCGCGCGAGGTAGCCGCTCAGCCCGGCCTTCAGCTCCGACACCTTGACGACCTGAGACATGTTCCGTGCAGACCATACCTGGTCCAGACGGCCGAACGGGTCGCCTTGCGCATTCGTGCCGTCCTCTGATTGACGCCGCCGTGCACGCGTATTACGGTATTACCCCATGGTGACCATCTCCTTCAAGGTGAGCGAGGAGGAATCCCGGCTGATCCGATCGCGGGCGCGGAAGGAGGGTGTCACCGTCTCGGAGTATCTCCGTCGCCGGGCGCGCGTGCCCGCGTCCGGCCCTCGGAAGCCGCGTCTGGTCCGTTGCCGCTACACCGGAGCGATGATCTTCGCCGCACCTGACGGTGAGCCGCCGCTCACGACCGCGGGGGTGCGCGAGCTTCTTGCGGACTTCCCGTGAGGTTCCTGCTCGACGTCAACGTGCTGGTGGCGTGGGGATGGTCCGATCACGTCGACCACGAGCGGACCGTGGCGTGGATCGCGGCGACCCGCAGGCAGCGCGCATCGCGGCTGCTGACGTCTGCCATTCCGGAGCTGGGATTCGTCCGCGTGTCCGTGCAGCGCACCGCGGGCAGCGTGACCGTCACGCAAGCCGGGAGCACGCTGGCCGCGATGTTGCGCCGCCTGGGTGCGTGTCACCGCTTCCTGCCCGACGACAGACCGGCGGCCGACCTGCCGGAGTGGTGCGAGCGGGCGTCCCAGACGACGGATGCTTACCTGGTGGCGCTGGCGGCGGCCCACGGGGCCGAGCTCGCCACGCTCGATGCCGGGATCCCTGACGCCTTCGTCGTGCCGCGTCTCGAGGATTGATCGCTCAGTCGACCGGCGCCAGTCGGACGATGCGGTCGTCGCCGGGGATTGGCTCGCCGATGCCGTCGCGGTTGCCGGTCGCGACGTACAGGGCGCCGTCGGGGCCGGCGACGACGTCGCTCAGGCGACCGAGCAGGCCGTCGAGCATCCGCTCCGTGGCGACGATGCGGCTCGGGTCGGCAGGGTCGAAGCGGATGCGGAGCAGGTGCGCGCCGTCCAGGGTGGCCAGGAAGAGATCGTGCCGGAGTCCGGCGATGGCCGCGCCGGCGTAGAAGGCGGCGCCGCTCGGCGCGGCCGGCGGTGAGAGGCCGAGCATGGGTGGCCGCAAACCGGGGAGCGGGTCGAAGCTGCCGGGGCCCGTCGCGATGGGCCACCCGTAGTTCGTTCCGGGCTCGATGCGGTTGAGCTCGCCCGCGTCCGCCCCGCCCGGCTCTGCCAGCCAGAGGGCGCCCGTCAGCGGATGCCAGTCGAGCGCCCGCGGGTCGCGGTGGCCCCACGAGTAG
>JAPOWL010000040.1:7774-8891 GCA_026707615.1 Acidobacteriota bacterium
CCCGCGAGTAGACCGGCGAGGCGAAGGGGTTGTCGCGCGGGGTGGTGCCGTCCGGCCGGAGGCGGAGGATCTTCCCGCCGTACGCAGCGAGGTCCTGCGCCGCGTCGCTGTCGTGCGCGTCGCCGACCGTGACGTAGAGCAGGCCGTCGGGGCCGAATCGCAGCCGTCCTCCACCGTGCAGGGAGGCGGGCGGCAGGCCGTCGAGCAGGGTGCCGGTCGCGACCAGGGCGTCGCCGCCGGCGCGGTAGCGGACCAGGCGCGCCGCGGGCGCTCCGCCGCGCCAGTCGTCGGTCTGCAGCAGATAGAGGTAGCCGTTGCGGGCGAACTCGGGATCGAGCGCAAGTCCCGAGATGACCGGCCAGCCCGTGGCGCCGGCCCCGGTTAGCGCGAAGGCGGGCTGCGGAAGGAGCCCGGTGTTCGACAGGATGCGAACGCGGCCCGGGCCCTCGGCCAGGAACAGCCGCCCGTCGGGAGCGAACGCCAGGCTCCCCGGCGCCACGAGCCCGGTCGCGACGGTCTCGATTCCGAGCTGCGTCCCGTCGGCCGCCGTGATTACGCTGCCGTCGGGCCGCGCCGCGGCCCGCGGTTCCATGACGCGGTCCGCCGGCTCCTGGTTCGGTGCGGACGGCAGCTCCGTATCCCCGAGGCCTGCGGCCGCGGCGGCACCCCCGAGGCCCATCCCGGCGGCCGGCGCCGAGACCCCCGCCCCGCCGGCGCCCGCCCCGCCGGTCAGTTGCGCCCCGTGCAAGGGGCGCCCGTAGAAGAGGAAGTCGTTGCTGAAGAGGCCGCCGGGATTCTGCACCTGCAGGAAGTGCATCCCCGGCGACTGCGGGAGCTGGAGGAAGAGGATCTCCCGCTCGCAGTCGGGGAGCTCCCCGCTGCGGCACCGGACGCTGCCCGTGACGCGCCGGCCGTCGACGAAGAATCGGGCTCCGTCCTGGATGTGCCGCCCGCTGACTATCATGGTCCGGTCGTCCTCGGACAGGACCGGGAACAGCTGTCTGCCCCGCTGCTCGTGCATGGGGCCGGGCGTCCAGAGGGCGGGCTGCGGGTGGTCGGGGCCCGTGCGGGGCCCGAGGCGACCCGTGAAGGTGCCGACGAACGTGCCGTCGGTCGC
>JAPOWL010000353.1 GCA_026707615.1 Acidobacteriota bacterium
TCGACCGCGGCGGGCGTCGTGCCCGGCACGCCGAGACGCCCCGCCACGCGGAGCACGTGGCGGTCGACCGGCAGCCCCGGGATCCCGAAGGCGTGCCCGAGCACGACGTTCGCGGTCTTGCGTCCAACGCCGGGCAGGGCGACCAGGGCGCCCATCGAGGCCGGCACCTCGCCGTCGTGACGCTCGACGAGGGCCGCCGCCAGCCCGAGCAGCGAGCGGGTCTTGGCACGGAAGAACCCGGTGGGGCGGATCGCGTCCTCGAGGGCGGCGGGGTCGGCGGCGGCGAGCGCCCGGGCGTCGGGGTAGCGCTGGAACAAGCTCGCCGCGACCTCGTTGACGCGGGCGTCGGTGGACTGCGCCGACAACACCGTCGCCACCAGCAACTCGAAGGCGTTCCGATGGACGAGCTCCGTGTCGGCGCCCGGATGTTGCGCCTCGAGGGCGGCCAGCGTCCGGCGCAGGCGCGCGCGCGCACGGGCCGCTTCGGCGATCTTCGTACCCACGGCCCTCTGTGCCGGCTAGTGAATCGGCCCCTTGGCCGGGCCGGCCGTGGGAGGCGCCTCGCTGAACACCCGCAGGTGCTCCTGCAGAGCGCCGATCAGGTTCGGGACGAACTGCATCGGCACCACGATCCGCGCGCGCACGGGTGCCCGCAACTCGCGCTCGCTCTCGGCCGACCGCACCTCGTGCTCGGTCGGCGGCAGCACCTCGCAGAACGTGAGGGTGAAGTCGAACGGAGTGTGAGAGATGGCGCAGAAATTGGCGTAGGTGCGAGGCGTGTCGCCCGGCTCGTCGGGAATGATGGTGAAGTTGATCTGCTTGCGATCCGGCATCGCTGTTCCTCGGTGGCTGACAGGGTCCGCGCTGCGGCCGCCGGGAGCGGCGCCCGGCACGGTCAGTATCTTCTCATGACGCCGACGACCACTCCCTGCACCTGCACTTGTGACGCGTCGACCACGATCGGGGCCACGGCGGCGTTGGCCGGCTGGAGCCGCACGCGCCCGCCTTCGCGGAACAGCTTCTTGACCGTGACGTCGCTGCCGTCGACGAGCGCGATGACCGTCTCCCCGTCCTCCGCCGTCTGACGGCTCTCCACGACGACGATGTCGCCGTCCCGAATCTGCTCCTCGAGCATCGAGTCGCCCCGCACCCGAAGGGCGTAGGTCACCCGTCGGCCGACCAGCTCTTCCGGCACCGAGACCGTCTCCGGTGAAACCACGGCCTCGATGGGCGCGCCAGCCGCCACGTATCCCTGCAGCGGAATCTCGAGCGCGTTGCCACCCGCGCGGGTCGACAGCAGCTCCACCGACCGGCTGCGATTCCAGGCGCGCTTGATGAAGCCCTTCTCCTGCAGGTTCGTGAGGTGCTTGTGCACCGTGGCGAGGGACGAAAGCCCGAACCGCCGGCCGATCTCCTCCAGGCTCGGAGCGTAACCGTGCTGCTCCATGAACTCCCGCAAGTAGTCGAGAATCTCGCGCTGCCGCCGGGTCAATGGCTGCACGTAACCTCCGTGGTCCGGTCCGCCGCCCCCAAATGTAACGCAAACAAAAGGCGAATATCAAGGCGCTTCGCTCGCGGCGCCGAACCCGCTCCGTTGCGTTCCGCGGCGCAAGCTCCTAGAGTACGTCCGTGCCGTGGGTCCTCGGGCTCGTCGTCGTGCTCGGAGCCGCGGTGCCGCGGGCGCAGCCCGAAACGACACCGCCCCTCGCCGCGGCCGAGGGCCAGCGGTTCGCGGAGACGCTGGACGCGATCGTCGGCTACTCCGGCGCTCCGGGGAGCCCCCCTCGCACGATCGTCCTCACCGAACGGGGCATCAACGCGTACCTCCGCTTTCAGGCCGCCGATCTCCTGCCGCCGGTGGTCGGCGAGCCCCGGATGCGTCTTCTCGGCGACGGGCGTCTCTCGGCCCGCGCCCTCATCGACCTGGATCGGCTGCGCGCGGAACGGCCGCGGGGACCG
Source organism: Acidobacteriota bacterium (assembly GCA_026707615.1). Classification (GTDB taxonomy): domain Bacteria; phylum Acidobacteriota; class Vicinamibacteria; order Vicinamibacterales; family UBA8438; genus JAGWAJ01. The sequence continues at coordinate 1,960 of JAPOWL010000353.1, forward strand.
CTCGATCCGTTGCGCTACCTCGGCGGGCAGGTCGAGGTGGTTGCCGTCGGGGCTCTGCGCGCGTCGGCCGGGGTCGGCCAGTTCGAGATCGAATCGGTGCACGTCGAAACCGTCCCCGTGCCGGTGGTGCTCCTCGTGGAGGCGGTCCGCGCGTATCGGGGCTCCGGCGGTTTCGACCTGACCGCGCCCTTCCGGCTCCCGTACGGCATCGAGGAGCTGCGGGTCGAGACGGCGCGCGCAATCGTGGTCCAGTAGGGCAGCGCGTCGATGCGGGTGATCGCCGGCGCGCTGAAGGGCCGCCGCCTCGAGAGTCCCCGCTGGGCCGGGCTGCGGCCCACGTCGGACCGCCTGCGGGAGACCCTGTTCGACGTCCTGGGGGAGGGCGTCGTCGGTGCGGTGGTGCTCGACGGCTTCGCCGGAACGGGGGCCCTCGGACTCGAAGCGCTCAGCCGGGGAGCGTCGACGGTCGTCTTCGTGGAGCGGGACCGGCGGGCCGCGGCGCTCATCGGCACCAACCTCGACCGGTGCGGCGTGCGCGCTCGGGGCGCGATCGTGACGGGCGCGCTGCCGCGTGCGTTCGCCCGCGCCGCCCCCGGCGACCGGTTCGACCTGATCCTGCTCGATCCGCCCTACGCGTACTCCGACGCTGCCGTCGGTGCGATACTATCGGCCGCGGCGCCCCGGCTGGCCCCGGGCGGCCGCGTGGTGCTCGAATGCGCGCGCCGGTCCGCGTCGCGGGAGGTGCCGGAGCTGACGCTGCGGCGCCGCATCGCGTCCGGCGACAGCGCCCTGGTGTTCTATGGCGGCCAATCCCTCTAGGCTGGCGGTCTATCCGGGATCGTTCGACCCGCTGACCAACGGCCACGTCGACATCATCGAGCGAGGCGCGCGACTCTTCGATCGCATCGTGCTGGCCATCCTGGTGAACATCGACAAGGCGCCGCTCTTCTCGGTGGACGAGCGGGTGGGCATCCTGCGCGAGGTCTTCGACGACCACCCCAACGTGGAGGTCGAGACGTTCGACGGCCTGCTGGTCGACTACGCGCGGCAGCGGGGGGCGGACGTCATCGTGCGCGGGCTGCGGGCCATCTCGGACTTCGAGTACGAGATGCAGATGGCCCTGATGAACCGCCACCTGAATCCCGACATCGAGACCGTGTTCATGATGCCCGCCGAAAGCTACACCTACCTGAGCTCGCGGCTCGCGAAGGAGGTCTTCGCGCTCGGCGGCTCGATCACGGGGCTCGTGCCGCCGGTCGTCGAGGCGCGGCTGCGGGCAAAGGGCCGGCGCGCTTGACCCAATGACCCGATGACCCGATGACCCCATGACCCTTGCCGACCGCCTGGGCCGTGTCACGCCGTCGCAGACCCAACAGGTGCTGCTCGAGGCCGACCGCCTCCGCCGGCAGGGGGTCGACGTGGTCGATTTCGGCCCCGGAGAGCCCGATTTCCCGACGCCGGCCCACATCAAGGCGGCGGGCGCCGCCGCAATAGCCGGCGACTTCACGCGCTACACGCCGAGTGCCGGCATCGCCGAGCTCAAGGAAGCCCTGTGCGCGCGGTACGCCGCCGACTACGGAGTGGACTACCAGCCCGCGGAGGCAATCGTCACCGCGGGGGGCAAGCAGGCCCTCTTCAACCTCGCGATGGCGCTCTTCGGGCCCGGCGACGAGGTGATCACGCACGCCCCCGGCTGGCCGTCCATCGTCGAGCAGATCCGGCTCGCGGACGCCGAGCCGGTCCTCGTCCGCACCCGTCCCGAAGACGGTTTCCGGCTGCACCCCGAGCGGATCGTCGACGCACTGACGCCCCGCACCCGCGCGATCGTCATCAACTCTCCGTGCAACCCGACGGGCGCCCTCGTCGAGGAGGACGACCTCGCGGCAATCGCCGACGCCGCGGCGCCCCGCGGCATCTGGATCGTCCTGGACCTCTGCTACGAGAAGCTCATCTACGACACCCGGCCGCACAACCTGCCGCGCGTGCTGGCCCGGCGCGCGCGCGACCGTGCGGTCCTGGTCGGAAGCCTCTCGAAGAGCTATGCCATGACCGGATGGCGCTGCGGATGGGCCCTCGGCCCCGCGGCGCTCATCGCGGCGGCCAACGCCGTCCAGGGTCACTCGACGTCGAACGTGTCGTCGATCACGCAACGGGCCGCCGTGGCCGCGCTGGCCGGGCCCCAGGACTGCGTCGCGGCGATGCTCGCCGAGTACCGCGGGCGGCGGGATCAGGTGCTCGCCTGGCTGGCCCCGGAGCCTCGCATCCGGATCGGAACCCCCGGTGGCGCGTTCTACCTGTTCCCCGACGTAGGCGATCTGCTGTCGCCCGACGGCCCGCGGACATCGGCGGAGCTCGCGGCCCGCCTGCTGGCCGAGGCCCACGTCGCGGTCACGGCCGGCGAGGCCTTCGACGCGCCGGGCTTCGTGCGGCTGTCGTACGCGACGTCCCTCGCGCAGCTCGAAGCCGGCGCGGCACGGCTGCTTCGCTTCGCCGCGGCGCTCGGATGACCACCGACCAGCTCGCCGCGGCCGCGGAGGGAATCGTCGGCGCCGCTCATGTCCTGCGGGACGACGCGAGCCGGACCGCCTACGGCACCGACGCGCTCGACCGCGGCCACCCCGCCGATCTGGTGGTCCGACCGGGAACGACGGCCGAGGTCTCGCGGATCGCCCGACTCTGCCACGACTCGCGCGTGCCCCTCACCCCCCGGGGGGCGGGGACCGGCTACACGGGGGGTGCCGTGCCCACCGCCGGCGGTGTCGTGCTGACGCTGGAACGCTTCAATCGCATCCTGGAGATCGACGCGCCCAACCTCCTCGCCGTCGTCCAGCCGAACGTCGTGACGGCGAAGCTGCAGGCGGCGGCGGAGGCGGCGGGTCTCCTGTATCCGCCCGATCCCGCCAGCCTGCAGCGGTCCGCGATCGGCGGCAACGTCGCGGAGTGCGCGGGGGGGCCTCGCGCCTTCAAGTACGGCACGACGCGGCACTACGTGCTCGGTCTCGAGGCGGTGCTTCCGACCGGCGAGGTGATCCGCACCGGCGGCAAGTCCGTCAAGAACGTGGTCGGCTACGACCTGACCCAACTGCTGGTGGGATCCGAGGGAACGCTCGCGGTCCTGACCGAGGCCACGCTGCGCCTCGTGCCCAGGCCGGCCGCGGCCCGCACGCTGCGCGCGGTGTTTCCAGACGTCGAGACGGCAACGGGGGCGGTGCTGGAGGTCGTCGCCGCCGGGGTCGTGCCGGCCGCCATCGAGATCGTCGACGGCGAGTGCCTCGCGGCGCTCGCGGCCGCGGGCAGCCGCCCCCTCGGCCCACCCGGCGCCGTGATCCTGCTGATCGAGGTGGACGGCTCGGTCGCGGCGGTGGACGCCGACCTTGCCCGGGTGCTCGACTCGTGCCGCTCGGCCGGGGCGACCGACCTGCGGGCGGCCCGCAACGACGCCGAGCGGGAGGCGCTCTGGCGGGTCCGGCGGGACCTGTCGCCCGCCCTCCGGGCCCTCGCGCCGCTCAAGATCAATCACGACGTCGTCGTGCCGCGGGCCCGCGTGCCGGCGCTGTTCCGCGCCGTCGCGGCGCTCGGCGAGTCGTCCGGCCTGCGAATGGCGTGCTTCGGGCACGTCGGCGACGGCAACATCCACGTCAACTTCCTCCTCGACCCCTCGGACGCGGAGGCCGTTCGCCGAGCGCGCGACGCGGAACGGCGGCTCTTCGAGGAGGTACTTGCCCTCGAAGGGTCGATCAGCGGGGAGCACGGCATCGGCTTCACGAAGGCGCCGTATCTCGATCTGGAGCTGTCGCCGGAAGCCATCGCGCTGCTGCGCCGGCTCAAGCAGGCGTTCGACCCGCGCGGAATCCTGAACCCCGGGAAGATCTTCCCGCCCCCGGCCTGAGCCGCCGGGCCACGGGCTCGCGGGTGACTCCCCGCGCGGGCCGCGGCGTCACGGTGCCCCGGGCGACGCGGCGACGGCGTCACCAGTGGAACGGTTGGCGGGCCGCCTCGTCGTGGAGCCGGTGCGCAACGGCGACCGCCGCCTCCCGATCCAGATAGGGGATGCGCACGGTGTAGCCGCCCGCCGCGGCGCCGGCGGTGTCGACGCGCACCGAGGCCATGCCGTGACGCCGGTCGAAGGGCGATTCGCACAGCGCGACCGTCTGAATCCGGGCGTAGCGGACGATGGTCAGCGTGCGTCTCCACCACCCGAGCCGGCACAGGACGCCCCAGGAGGTCAGGGCGTAGGCGGCGTTGCGCACGGTGAGGCGAGCGTGCATGGCCGCCGCCAGACCACCCGGCACGACGAGCAGCAGCAGCCAGGGCGGGCCGGCCGCGGCCGCCAGCAGTGCCGCCGGGAGGACGGCGAGCGCGACCCAGCGTACGAAGACCCGCCGCCAGGCGCGCGGCGCCACCGGCTGCCAGCGCACGGATCCGAGGGCGGCGCCAGGCAGCACGGATTCGACGAGGGCCGGAACGCGCTCCGTCTCGACCAGCGGTGCGAGCCACTGGCCCTCGGCCGCCCCGACCGCGGGGACGTCGAGCTGACCGTCGGCGTTCGATCCCGAGCCCCCGCCGGCCGTTCTGAGCTCCACCGACTGGCGGCGAAACCACCGATGGAGCAGGCTCTCGGTCGCGCGCAGAGACTGCACGCGCGACGCGGGAATGGTGCGCGAGACCCGCGTCAGGAGTCCGTAGGCCGCGGCCAGGTCCGTCCCTCGCCGGCGCAACGTGAAGTCGTACAGCTGCAGCACGTACCACCCGATGGAGCAGAGGCGCAGCAGGACGACCGCCGCCAGGAGCAGGACGGCCCCCGCCAGGGCGGCCCGCACGATCGGCGGCCCGCCGGCGGCGGCCGGCAGGCGGTCGATGGCGGACTCGATCAGCGGCCCCGCCCAGTCGCCCATGTCCGGCTGGAAGCGAGCGCGCTGCCACCAGAGCCCGGCAAAGGCGCCCACGACCACCAGACCGCGGTTGGATATGGTGCCGAGCTTGACGAGCTCGCGGACCGGGACGTGCAGGAGCACCCCCGCCTGCGGATCGGGTCGACTGGCCGCCGCGGCGGGGGCTCGCCGCCCGGCGAACACCGCGGCGCGCATCTCGTCGACGGCGTCGAGCGACAGCACGCGCATGACGGCCTCCGGCTTGGAGCCGCTCGCCGTCTCCACGCGCACCAGCGCCACCCGGAGGACCCGGTGCAGGGGGTTCTGCACGAGGTCGACGTTCTGGATGCGCGCGTACGGGATGTGCCGTTCCGTCCGGGTGAGCAACCCGTCGCGGACCACGATCTCCTCGTCCGCGAGTCGATAGCGGAACACGGCGTACTGCAGCACCGCCCCGAGGACGACGGGCACGGCGAAAGCCAGGGCCCAGAGCTCGTACGAATCCCCGGAAGCGAAGAGCACGAGGATCGCCGGCAGCACGAAACCCTTCGCCACCTGCGCCGCCGCGAACAGCCACGAGAGCGGGTGCAGCCGGCGCTCGTCAGACGCCACGGTCGTCCCCGCTCTCCGCTTCGGCGTCGATCAGGTAGTCGCGGATGCGCAGCGCGACCCCGTGGGGCAGGCCGCCGAGCGACACCGAGGCGTCCTGCGTGCCCGCGGTGTGGACCACGAGCGTGGCGAGGTCGAACGCGCGCTCGATGGGTCCCTGCGACACGTCCGTGTGCTGGACGCGCAGCTTCGGGACCGAGGTCACCGACCGCCAGACGACGCCGCGCCGAATCGTGAAGCCCTGCGCGTCGAGCCGGTAGCGCAGATGGCGGTAGCGTACGCGGGGCCAGGCGAGGCACCAGGCCGCCAGCAGGGCAGTGGCCGCCGCCCAGGCGCCGAACGCGGCCGCCGCCTGCGCCGCCCCGAGCGGCGCGGCCACGGCGGCGGTCAGCACGGCCACCAGGATCGGCAACGCCACGGCCGAGGCCGCGATGGCGCCGGCGATTCGTGCCGCCGCGACGGACCGTGGATCCAGGGCGTGGAAGCATCCGTCCGCAGGCCCCGGTTCGCGGGAGGCGGTGGAGGCTCCGGGCGGCGGGGCCGCATCGACAGGCACCTTCCCATCCTACGGAAATCGGGCTGCCGCGTGCGCCCCGGCGGGATCCCGGACGGCGGGCGAGGAGGCGGAGCCGGGAGGCCGGTTCGAGACGAGGACGACCTGTCGGAGGTAGCGAGCGGGGTCGGGATCCAGCAGCGCCTCGAACGTGAGGCTGCCGGTGTCGAGATAGGAAACGGCACCGAGCCGGTCGAGAGCCAGGCCGTCCGCCTCTATCTGCGCCGCGTCGGTCTCCAGGAGCACGCAGAGCACGCGATCCGGGCGGCGGAGGAAGTCGCGCACGGCCTCCAGACTGAAAGGCGCCGCGGCCGGAGGGCCGGCGTAGAAGACGAGATTCCGGGTGAAGACCCGATAGCGGCAATAGGGTTCGCCAGCGTCGCGCGACTCCTGCACCAGCGCGGCCATCCGTTCGACCGGCGCCCGCTGCGGCGACGCGAGGACCACCGTGTACGCGGCGACCGCCACGCACACGGACGCCGCCGCCACGAGGGCGGGAACGAGGCCGCGGAATCCGCCCCTCCGTGGGCGGTCCCGATGCGAGATCGCGGCCGCCGCCACGATCGCCGCTCCTAGGACCAGCACGACCGCCGCCAGGCTGGGGATCCACGCACCGCTCCATTCCACGAGAAGGGGGCGGACGGCGTACAGGCGTTCCGCGACGAGGACGACGAGCAACCCGGACGCCACCGCGGCCCCCGTCAGGAGGCCGCGCCGCTCCGCTCCCGGAGCGGCGGCGCGTCGCATGGCGGCGGCGAGCAGCACCGCGAGCGGCGGGAGCACCGGAAGGACGTAGCGGGGCTGCTTGCCGACGGAGAGCGTGTAGAAGGCCAGCGGCGCCAGGGCCCACCAGGCGAGGCGCAGCTCCGGGGCTCCGG
>JAPOWL010000499.1 GCA_026707615.1 Acidobacteriota bacterium
CGGGGTCGCGGCCGGCACCGAGGCCGCGGCTGGCGCCGGTGTGGCGGCTTGCGCCGGTGTGGCGGCTGGCGCCGGTGTGGCGGCGGTCGCGGCGAGCGCCGCCAGCACGACGAGCCGTGCGCGACCCGCAGCCGGTCGGGAGTTCGCGTCCCGTCGTATCGTCATCGCTGCGCTCCCTGGGGCGCGGCGGCCGGCGTCCGCCGCGAGGCCCGCGCCGCCTGCCCGTCCGCTGCGGTGCCCGCCGCCTCTGCCGAGTCCTCGTCCGGGCTCGAAGCTGTGCCCGCGCGCGCGGCGGACGAGCGTGCCAACTCGGCCAGGATCTCCGCGTTGTGCTCGCCGAGGGCCGGGGGCGGCCGGTCGAGCACGGCCGGGGTGCGCGAGAGCCGGATCGGGTTTCCGAGGCTGCGCATCGACCCGAGCGACCCGTGGGGGATCTCGACGACCATCGCGCGCTCGCGCAGATGCGGATCCTCGAGCGCGTCGGCTAGGCGGCGCACCTGCCCGCACGGCACGGTGTGGGCGCGCAGGCGCGCGATGAGCTCCTCGCACGTGAACCGGCCGAGCCGCCGCGACAGCTCGTCGATCAGCGCGCCCCGGTGGCGCATGCGGTCGGTGTTGGTGGCGTAGCGCACGTCGTCCAGCAGGTCCGAGGAGTCGACCGCCGCGCAGAGCTGCCGCCAGAGGCGCTGGTTCCCGGCGGCGACGACGACCAGCCCGTCCCGGACCGCCATGGTCTCGTAGGGGGTCAGCGTGTGGTGCTGGTTGCCCTCGCGTCCCGGCGCCTCGCCGGTGTGGAAGTAGACGCCGGCCGGCAGCGCCAGCGTCGACGTCATTGCGTCGAGGAGCGCGATGTCGACGTGCTGCCCCCGACCGCTCCGATCGCGCTCGCGCAGGGCGAGGAGGATGCCGTTCATGGCGTAGAGCCCCGCGAGGTAGTCGGTGATCGCGACCCCGACCCGGGTGGGCGGACCGTCCGGATGCCCGGTGACGTCCATCAGCCCGCTCTCGGCCTGGATGACCGCGTCGTACCCGGGGAGGCGCCGCCGGGGGCCGGTCTGCCCGTAGCCGGTGATCGAGCAATAGACGAGGCGCGGGTTGCGGTCGGCGACGCGCTCGTAGCCGAACCCCAGCTTCGACAGGCTGCCGGGGCGGAAGTTCTCGATCAGGACGTCCGCGGTGTCGATCAACCGGCCGAGGACGTCGGCGCCGGCGTCCGACTTCAGATCGATCGCGAGGCTCTTCTTGCTGCGGTTCAACCCGAGGAAGAACGTGCTCCATCCCTGCCGATGCGGCGCCCACGATCGCGTGTCGTCGCCCTCGGCCGGCTCCTCGATCTTGATGACCTCCGCGCCCATGTCGCCGAGCATCATGGCGCAGTAGGGCCCGGCCAGCACGCGCGTCAGGTCGAGGACCCGCAGTCCGGTGAGCGGCGGCATGGAACTCCGGGGATCATACCGCCGGCGGACGGGCGCGCCATCCGTTCGGCCGGGCGCGGGGCGGGGCTCGGATCCGGGGGCCGCGTCGGCCGAGGCGATCGTGCCGGCTGCCGGGGCGCCGCTGCCGCGGCCCGATCGCGGCACCCGCCGGTCGCTGGTGCTCCGGCCGCGCCCCGTGTATGGTGCTCCCGATGGAGCGTGCCCTGACGGGCGCGTTGGGAACATCGCCGGACGCCAGACCCCGGCGCGTACACGGTTGGCGTCGGGGAGTTGGCTGGGCGCGACGCTCCGGCGCTCGGGCACGGGCGGCGGCGGAAGTTGGCCGGCGCGAGACGCCTGCGGCGCGGCGTTCGAGGAGGGTTGAGATGCGACTGATGCAGGGTTTCCTGACCGCGGCCGCCGTTGCGGCCGTCTGCGCGTTCGCGGCGGCGTCGGGCGGACCGGCGGCCCAGGCGCCGGCCTCGAGTTCCCCGGCGTGCGCCGATCTTGCGGGCCTCGAGCTGATGGACATCCGGATCGGCGGGGCCGAGGCGGTGGCCGCGGCCGACGGCGTTCCGGCCCACTGCCGGGTGACCGGCGTCATCGAGACGGAGATCAACTTCGAGCTGCTGCTGCCCGAGGCCGGCGACTGGAACGGCCGGTTCCTGATGGGCGGCGGCGGCGGCTTCGTCGGCAGCGTCCAGAACCAGGCGCGCAACCTGTTCGCATACGGGGGCGGCCCCCTGGAGCGGGGCTACGCGACGGTGGGGACCGACACAGGGCACACCGGCGGCGGCATCGACGCGAGCTGGGCGCTCGACCACCCGGAGCGGCAGGAGAACTTCGGGCACCGGGCGATCCACCTGACGGCGCAGGCCGCCAAGTCGATCATCGGGCGCTACTACGACCAGGGGCCGGACTACTCGTACTTCGTCGGCTGCTCGCGCGGCGGCGGGCAGGCGATGATGGCGTCGCAGCGCTACCCGGAGGACTTCGACGGCATCGTCTCCGCCGCCCCGGCCTACGACTGGACCGGCATCGCGGCCGGCTTCGTGCAGAACCAGCAGGCGATCTATCCCGACGGCGACGTCGACAGCCCCGTGCTGACGCCGGCGACTCTCGAGCTGCTCGGGACGAGCATCCTCGCCGCCTGCGATGCCGACGACGGCGTCGAGGACGGCATGATGACCGACCCGCGCCAATGCGGCTTCCGGACGGCCGACCTGCCGCGCTGCGCCGGCGACCGGCCGGCGGAAGGCTGCGTCACGGCGGCGCAGCTCGCGGCCATCGACCGGGTGTACGACGGACCGACCGCCAACGGAGAGTCGATCCACCCCGGCTTCAACTACGGCGGCGAGAACCAGCAGGGCGGCTGGGATTCCTGGGTCGTCGCGTCGCCGTTCCGGGCCGCGCAGGGCGTGCCGAACGCCCAGTTCGGCTTCGGGACCCAGCTCTTCAAGTACTTCGTCTTCGGCGATCCCGACTGGGACTACACCGGCTACGACTTCGCCAACTGGCGCGAGGAGGTCGCGCCGACGGCCGCCATCCTGGATGCCGTCGACCCGGACCTGAGCGCGTTCCGCGACCACGGCGGCAAGATCATCTACTGGACGGGCTGGTCGGACCTCGCGCTGACCCCGCTCGGCACCATCGACTACTTCGAGGCCCTCGCCGCCGGCGATGCGGCAGCCCGCGACTACGCGCGCCTCTACATGCTGCCCGGCGTGCTGCACTGCGCCGGCGGCCCCGGCCCGGACCGCGTCGACTGGGTGGAGGCAATCCGTGCGTGGGTGGAGGACGATCAGGCGCCCGAGCGGCTGGTCGCGTCGAAGCTCGCCGCGGACGGGAGCGCGACCATGACGCGCCCGGTCTGCCCCTACCCGCAGGTCGCGGTCTACGACGGGACCGGCGACTCGAACGACGAGGCGAGCTTCGCCTGCGCTGCGCCCTGACGCCCAACGATGGCGATTCGCGGGCCGGCCCGGTTGCCGGGGCCGGCCCGCTTCCGCCGCGCCGGCCAGGAGTCTGCGTCGTGGAACGGCGACGACTCCTGAAGGATGGGGTCGGGCGCCGAGCGGAGGCCGCAGCGCGACCTTGCGGTCGCGGCGACGAACGGCGGGTTGGCGCGCCCTGACGGGGGCTTGGGGTCTGCGCGGGCGCAAGATGCTGCCGCGCACGTTCTGCGCCCAGACTACCAGCGAGGATTCGGACCGTGCGACCTGTTCGACGCTGCCTGACCGCCGCTGTGTCCGCCGCCTGCGCTTTCGCCGCCGCGTGCGGAGGCTCGGCCGACGGGCCAGTCGCCTGCGCCGACCTCACCGGACTCGACCTGATCGATCTCCGCATCGGCGTGGCGGAGACCGTGGCCGCCGGCAGCGGGACCCCCGCGCATTGCCGCGTGGCCGGCGTAATCGAGAGGGAGATCAACTTCGAGCTGTTGCTCCCGGAGGCCTCGGCCTGGAACGGCCGGCTGCTGATGGGCGGCGGCGACGGCTTCGGGGGCAGCGTGCAGAACGACGCCCTCACGCTCTTCACGCACGGCGGCGGTCCGCTGGAGCGGGGCTACGCCACGGTCGGAACCGACACCGGCCATGCGGGTCAGGTCTTCGAGGCCGGGTGGGCGCTCCGCCACCCCGAGCGGCAGGAGAACTTCGGGCACCGTGCCGTCCACCTGACGGCGGAGGCGGCCAAGTCGATCGCCGGCTACTACTACGACCGGGCGCCGGACTACTCGTACTTCGTCGGCTGCTCGCGCGGCGGCGGGCAGGGAATGATGGCGTCGCAGCGCTACCCGGAGGACTTCGACGGCATCGTGGCCGCCGCCCCGGCCTACGACTGGACCGGGTCGGCGGCAGCGTACGTGCAGAACCAGCAGGCCATCTTCCCGGACGCGGACTTCGAGAACCCCGTGCTCACGCCGGACGCGCTCGAGCTGCTCGGAACGAGCGTCCTTGCCGCCTGCGACGCCGACGACGGACTTACCGACGGCATCCTGAACGATCCGCGGCAGTGCGGCTTCCGGCCCGCCGACCTTCCGCGCTGCGCCGGGGACCGCCCCGCGGACGGATGCGTTACCGCCGCCCAGTTGGCCGCGATCGAGGCCGTCTACCGGGGCGCGACGGTGGACGGCGAGCCCGTCTACCCGGGGGCGGCCTACGGGGGCGAGCACGAGCCCGGCGGCTGGGACTTCTGGGTGGTCGGCTCGCCGCAGACCGCCGCGATGGGCGTGCCGAGCGCCCAGTACGGGGCGGGGACCGAGCTCTTCAAGTACTTCGTTTTCGGCGATCCCGACTGGGACTACACGCAATACGACTTCGTAGACTGGGCGGCGGACGCGGCCTCCACGGCCGAGATCCTCAACGCAACCGACGCCGATCTGACGGCCTTCCGCGACCGCGGCGGGAGGATCCTCTACTGGACCGGCTGGTCCGACCTGACGCTGGCGCCGCTCGCCACCATCGCCTACTACGAGGCCCTCGCCGCCGGCGACCCCGGCGCGAGCGACTACGCCCGCCTCTACATGCTCCCCGGCGTCCTCCACTGCGCCGGCGGCCCCGGGCCGGACCGCGTCGACTGGGTCGAGGTCATCCGGGCCTGGGTCGAGGAGAGTCGGGCACCGGACCGGTTGGTGGCGTCGAAGCCCGGCCCGGACGGCGTTCCCACCCTGACGCGGCCGCTCTGCCCCTACCCGCAGGTCGCCGTCTACGACGGGACGGGCGATCCGAGCGACGAGGCAAGCTTCGCCTGCGCCACGCCCTGACGGCACCGATCACGGTCGCGGGCCGGCCCGGTCGCGGGGCGGGTCCGCGACCGGCGCGCCAACCTGGAGGCTCCGGACCCGCGCATTCGTCTCGTCGCGGGCGACCCTGTCGCGAGCGACTACGCCCGACTTCCTGCGGCATCGCTCGACGCGGCAAGGGTCCACGACGGCTCGCGGCGCTGGCGCGGAGGCGTCGGCACCGTCAAGCGAGCGCGGTCTCGAAGGCGACGACGTTTCGCCGTTCCTCGCTGAACTCCACGCCGATCAGGTGGATCTCCGCGGCCCGGGGACGGTACTTGTCCGCATAGCCTCTCGACCGCAGCTGGGCCAGCGCCGCGCCCTTCGATGCCTGCTCCACCACCTTGAACTCGAAGAGGTACACGTTGCCTCCGAGCTTCGCCACCAGGTCGGCGCGGCCGGCGCTGCTGCTGTCCTCCGCGGTCAGGTCCAGGCCGGCGGCCGTCAGCCAGGCATAGAACACGCTGGCGTAGTAGCCCTCGTAGCGGGCGGTCTCGTTCCGCGTGTGCCACTCGCGGGGAATGGAGTGGAACAGCCCCTCGAGTCGCTCCCGGATGGCGGCGAAGTCGTTGGCTCGGAGCAGATCCGGCAACGGCGGCACGCGGTTCACGGCGGACGAGTTCGGTGCGAGGGCGGCCAGCAGGCTCTTGTTGAGGCTTCGGCGGACCTCGTGGTTCGGATAGCCGAGCCGGTAGCGGGGCGCGCCGTCGAAATCCTGCTCCTCGCCCAGGATCGTCAGGTAGCCCGTCTGGAACAGCAGCGCCTCCGGCGTGATGTCCTCCACGTCGAACCTCGAGAGCAGGTCGTCGTCGCTCCGCATGCCGTCCAGGGTCGGGATGCGGACCTGCTTCTCGATCAACGTCTCTACCAGGAAGGACGGCGTGCCGGTCTCGAACCAGTACGGACGAAAGCGCCGGTTGCGGAAGAGCTGGAGGATGCCGAAAGGGTTGTATACCCGTTCCTCGCCGAGCCAGTTGTAGCCGTTGTACCAGTCGCGGATCCGCTCGCGGTCCAGGCCCGCGAGCTCCGGGGCGAACACCCTGTCCAGATCGGCGTCGGTGTAGCCGCAGATCGCCGAGAACGCCGGGTCGAGGGTGAGATCGGTGGGGTGGTTGAGGCCGGAGAACAAGCTGACCTTGGCGAATCTGCTGACGCCGGTGAGGAAGCTTCCGGAAGGTCTGGACGCCCAGGGGCGACTTGCGCTTCATCGCCGCCTACCATCCGGGGTGCGTCTTCTCGATGTCACGCTGGCCATGCCCGGCCGCGGCGGACACCCTGAAGGAAGGGGAGCCGCGTCTTCTTCGCAGGGTCCGGGTGGGCCGGGGAGCGGGGCCGCGGCTCGAGCCGCTTCACGCGAGCTCATGCTCGAAAGCCACCACGTTGCGGGACGCGCTGCTGAACTCCACGGCGACCAGGTGGATGGGCTCGCCGAGGGCACGGTACTTGTCGGCGTAGCCCCTGGTCTGCAGTTGCGCCATCGCCGTCCCCGGACCCGCCTGCTCCACCACCTTGAACTCGAACAGGTAGACGCGGCGACCGGTGCGGACCGTCATGTCGGCGCGGCCCCGACTGCTGCTGTCTTCCACGGTGACGGCGGGGCCGAGCACGGACGCGAAGTAGGCGTAGAAGACGCTGGCGTAGTAGCCCTCGAAGCGGGCGACGTCGTTGCTGGCGTGCCATTCGTACGGGCTGCCGGCGAAGAAGGCGCGGAACAGATCCTCCAGCCCCGCAACGTCGCCCGCCGCCAGGAGGTCCACTAGCCGGTCGCCCTTGGCATCCCGATGCGGATCTTGCGTCAAGTGCTCCAGCAGGCTCTCGTTCAGACTCTGGAACACCTCCCGATTCGGGTAGCCGAGGCGGTAGCGCGTGCGTCCGCCCCGCGACTCCGTCGACCGGATGGTGAGGTAGCCGGTCTGGAACAGCAGGGCGGCGGGCTCGATCCGATCCACGTCGAACGTGCCGAGCAGGCCTGGGCTGCCGGTCATTCCGTCCAGCGTCAGCGAACTGACGCCGCGCTTCAGCAGGGTCTCGACGAGGAAGGTCGGTGTTCCGGTCTCGAACCAGTAGGCGTCGAATTCGCGGTTGCGGAAGAGCAGCAGGATGTCGAACGGATTGTAGACCCTCTCGACGCCGCGCCAACTGTAGCCGTTGTACCAGTCCCGAATCGCGTCGCGGTCCAGGCCGTCGAGCTCGGGTGCGAACACCGTGTCGAGGTCGTCGTCGGTGTAGCCGCAGATGGCGGAGTAGTCCGGGTCCAGCGTGAGGTCGGTGAGGTTGTTGAGGCCCGAGAAGAGGCTCACCTTCGAGAACTTGCTCACGCCGGTCAGGAACGTGAACCGGACGTGCGCGTCGCAGTCCTTGATGGTGGCGTACAGGCCGCGCAGGTAGTCGCGGTTGGCGCGGGCTACGTCCGGCACCTCGAGGGCGTCCAGAATCGGCTTGTCGTACTCGTCCACCAGCACGCCGACGCGACGGCCGGTGCTGCGATGCAGCAGTTCCAGCAGTTGCCCGAACCGCTCCGGCGCCGAGGCATACCCGGAGGCCGCACCGGTCTCACGCTCCACGGAGTCGAGCTGGGCCATCAGGTTCGTGTGCAGGTACCCCGGCTCCTTGAAGTTGCCGCGGCCGAAGCTGAGGCGCAGCACGGGGTGGCGCACGGACCAGTCCCACTTGTCGTGGATGGCGAGTCCCTCGAACAGCGGCTCGTTGCCTTCGAGCAGCTCCTTGCAGGTATCGAGGAACAGGCTCTTGCCGAAGCGCCGGGGGCGAGAGAGGAAGTAGTGCGTCCCGTCGTCGATCAAGCGCCGAATATAGGCCGTCTTGTCGACGTAGTAGCAGTCCTCCTCCCGCATCTTGCGGAAGGTCTGCATGCCGATGGGCAGTTTGCGGCGAGTCATGGACGCCGCTCGATTCCTGGTGGTGCGCGCCGCGTGGTTTCCCGCGGAAGCCCTGTCCTGGTGGAGCGCAGCAACTCCCGCCGAAGCCCTTCCTGCTACAGGGCGCTCAAGTGCTCGATGCGGCCCGTGCTGTCGCCGATCCGGTCCCGGTGCACGCCGAGGCGGTCGAGCATCGTCAGGAACAGGTTCGTCATCGGCGTGCCGTCCGCGTAGCGCAGGTGGCGGCCCCCGCGGAGCGTCCCGCCGCCGCGGCCGGCGAGGAGCGTCGGCAGGTTGTCGTGGGTGTGCGCGTTGGAGTCGCTGAGGCTGCTGCCGTAGACGACCATCGAGTGGTCGAGCAGCGATCCGTCCCCGTCCTGCGCGTCGCGGAGCTTGCCGAGGAGGTAGGCGAACATCGCGACATGGTGGCGATCGATCAAGGCCAGCCGCGCCATCTTCTCCGGGTCGTTCTGGTGGTGCGACAGGCCGTGGTGCGCGTCGGGGACGCCGATGGAGCGATAGGTCCGGTTGCCGCCTTCGCGGCTGTACATCAGCGTCACCACGCGCGTCAGGTCGGCTTGGAACGCAATCGCGACGAGATCCGACATCAGCCGGACGTGCTCCTCGAAGGTCGGCGGGATGCCGTCGGGGCGGTCGATCACCGGCAGCCCACTCCGGAAAGCCGGCGATGACGAGCACCGCGCCGGGAATCAGCGGCCACC
>JAPOWL010000512.1 GCA_026707615.1 Acidobacteriota bacterium
GTGCCGCGGCTGGGAACGGCGCGAGTGGTCGGCCGACGGCCAGCGGCTCTTCACCAGTGCGGAGATCCGCTGCGGCGACGAGGCCGGCCCGGTGGCCCGGTCCGGAATGAGCCTCCTTTCCGACACGTCGACCTGGGTCGACATTCAGGTCGTCGCCGTCGAAGGGGAGCAGCACCTGGAGATCCGCCGCTACAACCCGGCCCCGGACCCGACCTCCGGGACGACCGAATCGGCGGCCCGGCTCGACGACATCCGTCAGGCCCGGCGCGAGAGCGCCGCCCCGCCCGGCCTGGACGCGGTGCGCGAGGCCGCCGCCAAGGCGGATGCGCGTGTCGTGGAGGCGCTTCTCACCGAGACGGAGCCGCGCCTGCAGATCGATCGGAGCATCCTCGTCGACCTCGACAACGCGGGCATCGACCCCGGCGTCATCGACCTGCTGGTCGCACTCGCCTACCCGGAGCGCTTCGTCGTCGAGCGGCGGCGCAGCGGTCGATCCGGGGGCGGCTGGAGCAGCACGGGCGGCGGCTTCGCCTACGATCCGTTCTCCTACGGCTCCGCGTATCCGTACTACATGACGCCGTTCGGCTACTACGGCTACATGCGCTACGGAGGCCTCTACGGCGGGCCCTGGTCGCCGTACTACGGCTATCCGTACGGCGGCGGCGGCAGCCCCTTCATCCAGCTCGGCGGCGGCGACACCGCACCGCCCGGCGGCGCCGTCAAGGGTCTCGGCTACACCCGCGTCCGCCAGCGGACCGCGGTCGACAACGTCGGCGCCGCGGTGCCCGTGGGCGGCGGCAGCGGCGGGACGTCGACGGCGCGCCCGCGGAGCGGGGGCGGCACCCCGAACGTCGGATCGAGGGGTGGCGGAGGGGCCACGCGAGGCGGCTACAGCGGGCGATCCGGCGGCTCGTCGGGCGGCGGTCAGCGAGCCGGCGGCTCGTCGTCGTCGGGCGGCGGCCGGAGCGCCGTGCCCCGACGCTGAGTCCGCGGTCTGCGACCCGCGCGCGTGTGACGCGCCAACCCGCGGTGCGTCACACGCGCATCAGCACGGCGTGAGCCGGCTCGCCGGTTGCCCGAGCAATGATCCGCGCATAGAGGGTGACCTGCCGCCGGTACACCTCGGCCGCACCCCCCGTCTCGCCTATCTCGCGGTCGGTCTTGTAATCGACCACCGTCCAGACCCCGTCCTCGCGGAACGCGACGTCGACGGTCCCCTCGACCACGCGGCCGTCGTCCGCGCGCATGCTCACGGGAGCCTCCCGGCGGCATTCCCCGCGGCGTGACGCCGCCCGGGCGCGCGCCAGCAAGGGGTGCTCCAGGACGCGCGCCGCCACGCGGGCCGCGGCCGCGATCTCCTCTTCGGTCGCGCCCAGGATGCGGCCGTTCAGGCGGGCGACGGCGGATACCGATGCGGATGCCCCACCCGTCGCCCCCGCGGCTCGGGCGTCCGCTGCGGCCGGCTCGTCCAGCGGCACGTCGGCCAGGACCTGGTGCACCAGGGAGCCGAAGCGCGGGCCCTCCGGCCGCCCGGCATCGCGCGGCAGCTCCACGAGGGTCACGGGGGGCGGCGGGGAGGGCGCGGCGAGCGACTCCTCGTCGCCCGGCCCGGCAGGCGCTTCGCGCGCGAGCTCGGTCGCGGTCGTCACCGCGAGGCTCGGGCGCGCCGCCCGCGCCACGGTCTCCCCGTGGCGCCGCAACCAGGCGCGATAGCGCTGGAGATCCTGCTCCACCTGCTCGGCGGGCGCGTCCCGCGACAGCAGATCCTCGCGGCGGATGCCGACCGCCGCGTCCGAGTCGAGCTGCAGCAGTCCGGGATCCCACCAGACCACCGAGTGCCCCGCATCGGCTCCCGGCCCGGCGGCGGCCCGGCCGCCCGCGAACGGCAGGATGCGTCCCGACTCCTGCCCGCGGGCGGCGCCCGGCCCCCTCCCGACGACATGCCGGCCCGGGGCGACGTTGTCCTCGCCGCCGGGTTCCTCGGGCGGCCGCGCAAGCACGGAATCGCGCCCGAACGCGGGGCAACCGGCCGCCTCCTCCGGATGGCGCCGGCGATCCAGCGGAGGATAGAGCGACGCATAGAGCGGGCTCGCCCACCCGGCGCGCAACGGGTGCGCCCGCGCTGCTCCCGGGCCCTCGCGCACGGTCCAGTCGTCGGCGGGCGGCGCGTCTCCCTCGGCCGGCACCACCAGCAGGTCGCGGGCCCGGGTGGCGGCAACGTAGGCCAGCCGAATCCCCTCCTCGCGGTCGCGCGCGATCTCCTCCGCCTCGTGGTCGAGCAGATCGAGCGGGGCCCAGCCGCCCACCCGCAGCGCGCAGATGCCCCGCGCGGAGTCGATGAAGCGGCCGGCCGTGGCCCGGTGCAGCCGCGACGTCGGGTCCGCGAGGATCACCACCGGGAACTCGAGCCCCTTGGCCCCGTGCACGGTCATGATCCGCACGCCGTCGCTCCCCTGCTCCAGGATGGGCGCCTCCCCGGCCTGACCCTCCGCCGCCTCGTCCCGCAGCTCGTCGACGAATCCGCGGAAGGAGAGGCCGCCGCTCTGCTCGTAGCGCCGCGCCATCTCGCCGAGTTGCAGCACGTTGGCGAGCACCTGCTCGCCCGCCCGGCGCATCACGAAGCCGGCATGGGCCCGCGTCGCCTCGAGCAACTGTCCGATCGTGTGCGCGATCGGGACCTCGTTGCGGGTGCGGTGCAGCCGCCGCAGCAGCTCCAGGGCGTCGGCGACCGGCAGCAGGCGATCTGCTCCCTCGAGCTCGCCCGCCGCCAGCGCGCGGGGGACCCGGAACGGATGGAAGCGGCCGAAGCGGTGGCGGTACGCCAGGAGCGTCTCGTCGTCCACCGCGAACAGCGTCCCGCGGAGGGCCGCGAAAACCGCCAGCTCGTCGTCCGGCCACTCGATGGCAGTCAGCACCGCGCGCATCGCGGCCACCTCGTCGCGCTCGTGGAACGAGCGGCCGCCGACCAGCAGATGGCGCAGCCCGCGGGCCTCGAGCGCGTCGACGTAGCTGCGCGTGACGTCGCTGCCCCAGGCGTAGAAGCGGCGGAACAACAGCGCGACGTGCCGCGCCTCGACGGGTACGGGCACCGTCTCGTAGCCGCCCGACGCCGGACGCGCCTGCCGCTCGGTGACGGTCCAGCCGCTCTCGCGGACGAGCCACGCGACGAACGCCCCCACCGCATCCGGGAGCGATGCCTCGATCGCCCGGCCGGTGGGACGCCCCCAGGGGCCGTAGGGGCGAGGGACAGGCAACGCCACCACCGCCGGCTGCTTCGGGTCGTCCGCACGGTGCGCCGCCAGCGGCACGTACCCGGGCAGCCCGGGGGGGCCGGCGACCGCCGCGCCGCCGAGCGCCGCGCCCGCCGGGCGGTCTTCTCTGCCGAAGCCGCCGACCGGCGCGCCGTGGGCCCCGTCCGGGGCGGCGTCGTCCCCGACCGGCGCGCCGGCGGCCCCGTCCGGGGCGGCGTCCCCCGGCGTGCCCATCAGCGGCGCGAAGGCGTGGTTGACGAAGCGCTGGATGGCGGGGACGGCGCGGAAGCTCGTGGTGAGCGCGACGTGCGCCACGCCGTGCCGCGCGAGCTGCACGGTCACCTGGCGGTAGACCCCGACGTCGGCGCGGCGGAAGCGGTAGATGGACTGCTTCGGATCGCCGACGATGAAGAGCTTCCCCGCCGCGGGGACGACCGCGCGCCAGTCTCGCTCGGACGGATCCTCCGCCGCCAGCAGGAGCAGAATCTCGGCCTGGAGCGGATCGGTGTCCTGGAACTCGTCGACGAAGACGCGCGCGTATCGCCGCTGCGCCGCGGCACGGACGTCGTCGTGGCCGCGGATCAGGTTCCGCGCCCGCAGCAGGAGGTCGACGAAGTCGAGGCGCCCCGCCTCCGTCTTCGCCTGCCCGTAGCCCTCGATCGGCCCCCGGAGCTCCTCCCGGAGCAGCGCGGCGAGATCGGCGTCCGCCACCGCCCGGAAGCGCTCGAGCACGGCGACCACGCCCTCGTGCTGCTCGAGAACGTGCGCGCGGGGAAGCTCCTCGCCGTACTCCGCCCCGAAGCCCTTGCGCGGGCGGGCGAAGCGGCGGTGGGCGGCCAGCTCGACCAGTTGCGCCTCGACGAAGTCGTAGTCCCGACGCGAGCGTACGTCGTCGGACTCCCGGATCGACCGCGCGACCGACCGCGCCGGCTCGGTGTCGAGGAAGAGGCCGTCGTTGCGGCGGTTGGCGGCCCGGTCCGTCAGGGCGGCGAAACGCACCAGGTGCTCGACCACTTCGTCGATGGTCGGCTCGCGCCGGAAGTCCGCTTCCCGGCGCCAGGGCCGTTCGAAGTCCCGCCATTCCGCCAGCTCCCAGGCCGCGCGCCGCAGGCGCCCCGTCGGGCCGTCGCCGCCCGGCTCACCGAACGCGGGCCGGTCCCGGCGCCGGAGCGCGCGCCGCACCCCCGGCGGCGGGTCGTCCAGGGCGGTCTGCAGCCAGCCGTCGAACACCTGCCGGAACAGGCGCTGCGCGCCGCGGTCGTCGAGCACCTCGAACCGGGGGTCGACGCGGGCCTCCACGGGGCGCTCCCGCAGCAGATCGGCGCAGAACGCGTGGATGGTGCTGACCTGCGCCTCCTCGAGGTGGGCGATGGCCTCGTCGAGGCATCGATGGCGCTCGGCGGCGGCGGGGTCGGGCCCGGCCGCGGCGGCCTGCCGCCGGGCCTCCTCGAGCGCTCCCCGCAGCCGCAGCTTCAGCTCGCCCGCGGCCTTCTCGGTGAAGGTGACGGCCAGGATCTCGTCGACGGGGGCGCGCCCGGCCGCGAGCACCTCGACGATGCGCTCCACCAGCACGCTGGTCTTCCCCGTCCCGGCGGCCGCCTCGACGACGATCGACTCGTCGAGCGCCGTCCGGATGCGGTGGCGAACGTCCGCGTCGGCGAGCGGTGGCACGCTCATCGCGGCGCCCTCACCGGAGGTCCCGGAGGCCGAGCAGATCGCGGAGCGGCGCACCGTCCTTGCGTGCCGCACGCTGCTCCGCCCCCGGCCCGCAGACGGCCTGGTAGTCGCACCACCGGCAGGCACCCTCCCGCGGCGCCGGAAGCAGGGTTCCCGCCTCGACCGCCCGGTCGATGATCTCCAGCACCTCGACGCCGTGCCGGCGCTCGTCCTCGCCGAGGGACACGACGCGCTGCTCGTAGCGCCCGGTCGCGGTGCAGAAGAACAGCCGCGCCTCGTCGACCGGACGCCCCGAGACCCCCTCGACGGCGAGACCGTACAGGACGGGCTGCAGCGTCTCGCCCCCGCCGACCACCATGCCGGGGCGGGTGCGGTTCCCGCCGGTCTTGTGGTCCGTCACGCGCAGCTCGCCGCGGTCGGTCGGACCGGTCCGCGCCTCGACGAGATCCACCCTCCCGCGCAGCCGCCAGCGCCCGTCGATCGCCGCGGGATCCGGCGCGCAGTCCGGATCCCACCCCGCATCGGCCCCCGGAGGCCGCGGCCGCCCACCCCCCGCGGCGGGTCCGTCCGGCTCCGCGCGGGGGCCGAGGCCGAAGGGGAACTCCGCGTCGATCGGCATCCACTCGCCGCCCTCGTTGGCGACGTGGCGCAGCCAGCCCTTCAGGTCGGCCCGCATGGATTCGACCTCGTCCTGCCAGACACGCGGGATGGCGGGGGCGAGCCGGTCCTCGTAGTCGGCCGCGACGCGATCGAGCACCGCGTCGGTCACGACGTCGGCCTCCGCGACGCGCGCGGCCGTCAGGGGCAGCGCCCGCCGCTCGCGGAGCGCCTCGAACACCTCCTGCTGCACCTCGTGGAACATGCTGCCGCGCGTCAGCGGATCCATCCGCTCCAGCGGCGGCTCGACCTCCTCGCGCGGGTGCAGGCGGTGGACGGCGGACAACAGGAACTGGTAGGGGCAGGTCGCGAAGCGCTGCAGCGCGGAGACGGAGTACGCCCGGGCATCCAGCCGGTGGGCCGCGAGCATGGTCTTCGCGTCGGGGTCGCCGGGGTCGAACAGCCCGTCGAACTTCGACCAGGGCCGCTTCCAGCGCACCCAGCGCGCCGCGAGGGTGCGGCGCAGGGCGGGATGGAGCCGGAACAGGTAGCGCGCCCGGCCTGCGAGCGGCGCCTCCGGGGCCGCGTGCAGCAGCTCGCGGAGCACGGCCAGGTCGTGCTCGGAGGGGTCGATGGCGCGGGCGGGATCCGCCGGCGCCGGCCACGCCAGGTGCGCCTCGACGTCACGGAACGCGTCGCGCTCGATCTGCTCGAAGTCCGGCACGCGCCCGGTGAGGGCGCGCTCGACGTCCAGCGCGTAGAAGGACGGGACGCGCGGACGCGCCGAGCCGACCTCCAGCCGCGGGTAGGAGAGCACGACGCGCTCGGTGGCGGCCCCCACCGCCAGGCGCAGCAGCAGCTTCTCGCGCGCGTTCCGATCGTGCCGATCGGACAGCCCGAGGCGCGGCGTGCCCGGCTCCCGCGCGTCGAGCCGGGCCCGAAGCTCGTCCAGGAGCAGCGGATCCTGCCGCTGCCGCTGCGGGAAGACGTGCTCGGCGAGCCCCGGCACGCAGACCACGGCGAAGCGCCGGCCGCGCGCCTGCTCCGGGCCGCCGACGAAGACCCGCCCGAAGCGGCGCCCCGGCTGCTCGGCCGTCAGCTCCGTCAGCTGCTCCTGGAGGACGTCGCGGACGTCCCCGAGCCCCACCGGCCCCACCGCGGCCATCGGACGCAGGTCGGCCAGCACCGCCAGCACGCGATCGGGCGCGGCGAGCACCATCGGCGCCAGCGCATCCAGCCGGTCCAGCCACTCGGCCCAGAGCGCGGCGGCCGGAAAGGCGGCGAGCCGGGCGACGACCGGAAGCGCGAAGCGCCGCAGGTGCTCCAGGTTCGCGAGGTCGAGCTCCAGGCGCGCCGCGCGCGGCGACTCGGGCTCGTCGGCCCGCAGGGCGGCGACCTTGAGGGCCATCTCTCGGGCCAGACCCTCCAGCCGCCGCTCCCAGCGGTCCCGGCCGCCGACCACCGCCGACTCGACCAGCAGGCGCTCCCAGCGGAAGGGCGCGCGCAGCGATCCCTCGAGCACGGGACGCTCGTCGCCGTCCGGGGGCGCGTCGGGCGGGGAGCCGGCGTCCGCCGGCGGCGACGGTGGCGCGTCGAAGAGCGAAGGCTGCGCGGGCGCCGCCACCAGGTCGGGAGCGCTGTCGGGCGGCACCCATCGGCCCCGGTCCGCGGGCGGGCCTCCGTCCGGGGCGGGCGATGGCACCTGGCCGAGGGAGAGGTACTCGGAGAAGCGGCGGGCCGACAGTTGCTCGGCCGCGCAGGCCAGCAGCGCCAGGAAGGCGCGGCCGGCCGGATCGGGGACGCGCGTCCCCCTCGCGTACCAGGCCGGGATGCCCGCGCGGCCGAGCGCCGTCTCCAGGAGACGGACGTAGCTGCCCGGCGACCGCACGAGCACCGCCATCCGGTCGAACGGCACGCCGCGCGCCGCCTCGGCGGTGAGGACACGGGCGATCTCGACCGCCTCGCGGCTCTCTCCGGGCGCGGAGAACACACGAATCGCCGGTTCGTCGGCGGCGGCGTGGAAGGGCGGCGGGTCGGCGGGCGCGAAGAGGAAGTGCTGCACGCGCGGCAGCGGCTCGTCCACGCGCGGGGCGGCGCTCTGCCCCGGCGCCACCTCCTCGACGGCGCCCGGCAGCCGCCGGAGCGCCGCGAGCGTGCGCTCGTCGCCGGCCGGCACGGTGGCCAGCACGGAGGCGGCGCGGCCGGCGAGCGCCGCCACGAGCTCGTAGGAGGCGTCGTCGGTCACCGCCACGTCCAGCAGCACGAGCGCGCCGGCGAGGGATGCCCCGGCGCCGCCGCCGGTCCGGACGAGCCGGGCCGCCGCCCGGTACAGCGCCGCGCCGTCGACCAGGCGATCCTCGTCGAGCAGGCGGTCGTAGCGCCGCGCGAGGCGGGCGACGTCCGGGCCGCTGCCCCCCAGCTCCCCGGCGGCCGCGGAATCGCAGTCGGACCGGCGGAGATCGCCGAGCGTCGCCGCGAGCACCCGTCCGAAGGAGCGGAACGCGGCGATGGGCCCCAGGTAGTCGAGGGCCCGGTGCTGCTGCTCGAGGAACGCGGCCTGCTTGGCCACGGCTTCCGTGGCCAGACGGGTGGCGGGCGCGAGCCCGTGCCGGGCGAGCTCGGCCGCGG
The DNA here is from genome assembly GCA_026707615.1 of Acidobacteriota bacterium. Lineage (GTDB taxonomy): Bacteria > Acidobacteriota > Vicinamibacteria > Vicinamibacterales > UBA8438 > JAGWAJ01. The sequence goes on from JAPOWL010000512.1 coordinate 8,154, forward strand.
CGATGCGCCCGGCAAGCTGCCGCAGGCTGTAACGGTAGAGCCCGAAGGTCGCCCCCGCGTCGCGGGCAACCTCGTGCGCGAGCTCGTCCACGGCGTCGCGGGTCTCGCCCACGGCCACCGCCTGGCCGGCAGCGAGGCCGCGCCGCAGGGCATCGCCCGCGGCGGCGAGGCGGGCGGCCGCCGCCGGCGAGGTCAGGAGCGTGACACGACCGGGCGGACGCAAGGTTCAGCGACGCGGCGCCGTTGCCCGTTCCGAATCCCGCAACGCCCGGCGGCACCGGAAGCAGAGGTCATGATGGCGTCGCCGGTTGACGCGCCGCTTCCAGGTGTAGCGAGCCGCCAGCGCATCGCGCTTCCCGCAGCGGCGACACCGCTTCCCTTCCCGCCGCGACGCGTGACGGGGTGTCTCGCGACGTCGTTCGTCACCTTCCGGGCCATCGAGACTGGTCATGTCGCACACCTCCCGCGAAAGGGGCCCAAGCCCCTGTACGAGGTATCGGCGGCCGCGGCGCTTTCCGTAAGGGCGGCGCGCCGTCCGCTTCAGTCCGACGCCAGAGCGCGCCGCGCGACCTCCTGCGCCTCGCGGCGTGACCTGGAGAGCAGCCGGTACTGCGCCGCGAGGGGCCGGGCGCTCG
>JAPOWL010000637.1 GCA_026707615.1 Acidobacteriota bacterium
GTGTGGTCCGCCCCGGTCCTCGACCTGCGGCGCCGGGCGGTCTACGTCGGCACCGCGAACGGCTACATCAACGTGCCCGACGGAGGGTCGAGCGATGCGGTGATCGCGTTCGATCTCGATACCGGCCGGCGTCTCTGGTCCTCCCAGCTCCTCGCCGGCGACCAGAACTGCGGGCTGTACGGCATGACGGAAGAGGTGGCCAGCCTCGACTGCCCCGGCCATGCGAGCGGCCCGAACGACGACGTGTCGGGGTCGCCGATCCTGGTCACCCTGCCGAGCGGGCGGGACGTGCTGATCGCCGGCCAGGAGAGCAGCCGCGTAACGGCGCTGGATCCGGACGACGGTGGCGCCGTCCTCTGGGTGTCCCAGGCGATGGACGCCACGGAGTTTCCCGAGGGCGCGGGCATGGGCCCGGCGAGCGACGGAACCCTGTACTACCGCCCCGTGGCGCTCCCGGACCGGACCGGCGGCGTGGCCGCGCTGCGGCCGGACACGGGCGAGCGCGTGTGGTACACGACCCACCCCGTACCGGCGGACTGCCCGGACCCCGAGGCCCCTTCCTGCGCCTCGGGCGTCTTCGGGGCCGCGACCGTCATTCCCGGCGTCGTGTTCGCCGGAGGCCAGGACGGGATGCTGCGTGCGTACTCCACCCGGGACGGCGAGGTGCTGTGGGAGTACGACACGCTCCGCGACTTCGAGACCGACAACGGCGTGGCCGCCCGCGGAGGCTCCATCGGCGCACACGGACCGGCGATCGTGGGAGGCATGCTGTTCATCGGTTCGGGCTATGCGGTACAGCACGCGCCCGGCAACGTGCTCCTCGCGTTCGGCGTCGAGTGAGCGCGTCGGCTCGCGGATCCGCTCGCCCTCAGGGCCGGTCGCCCGCGGCGGCGCTCGGCAGGCTTGCGTCGAGCAGCTCCTCCACCGCCCGCGCGCTCATCACGCCCTTGTACACGTAGAGCCGGCCGGGCAGATCCTCGTCCAGCACCTCCTCGCTGACCCGCAGCCGGCGGCTGACGGCGAATACGATCGGCTGCGGCAGCCCCGCCTCCACCAGGTCGACGCGGCGCCACACCGCCTCGCGGCTCCAGTAGCCCAGCACCTCCAGGTAGACGCGGCGGCCGTTCTCCTCGTGCGTGAACACGAGGTCGGGGACGCAGAGGCCGACGCCGGGCAGGTCGAGAAGGTCGTGCGCGACGGCGACGTTCCACGGCGTGCGCATCCCGTCGAACTGGTCGCGCAGGCGCGCGACATCGTCGGGGAGGCGGAGGTCGTCGCCGCCGGCCTTCGCCGACGGTTCGCCCTCCAGGCGGAACTCGAGTGGCTGCTGCTCGGATCCCCAGCGGATGTCGGCTTCCAGCTCCCAGCCGGGGCCGCAGGCGGGCAGCACCGGCAGCAGCATCGCCAGTTGCAGCCCGTAGGTGGTGACGGACTGGAACAGGCTGAACGGCCCGTCGATCTCGACGCGGCAGGCGTCGTCCGGGAGGCGGGATGCACGGTAGAGCAGGCGGTGGAACTTGAGGCGGCGGAAGAAGAACCGGAGCCCGCTCGGGTCGGGACGCCGGAACGTCACGACGACGCGCACGGCGCGGAGCAGGATCGCCTGCTGCTGGGCGATCTCGTAGCGGTTCACGAGATCGGGGCCCCCAAGCGCATCGAACGCAGTGAGGACGTGATTCGCCTTGAGGTCCGCGAACAGCGCGGTCGGAACCTCTTCGGCCGCCAGGTCCAGGCGCGTGGCGGCGGCCCCGATCACGGCGTCGCGGTCGAAGGCGGTGTCGTCTTCATCGTTCAGGGCGCGCCGGGCTTCCGCGGCCAGCGCGAAGACCGCCCGGCGCACGGCGGGCGGGTCGACGTCCTCCCGCACCTCGAACGTGCAGCGGTCGCGGACGAGCTTCCGCAGTCCCTTGACCAGCTTGTAGTCGGTCGCCGCGGAGGGCACGTCGTCGCACGCCGCATCGAACTCCCCGCGCGTGCGGCCGACGCCGGCTAGCGCCGCCGCGACGTAGGCATCGGCAACGGCCAGGAGGCGCTTGCGCTCGGCCTCCCGCAGGGGGCTGGCGGAGATGCGGCCGTCCCGCCGTCGCACCCGTATCAGGTCAGTCGTCAGCATCGGACGCCCGCCGCCGCTCGCTCGTGAACACCTCGCTCGTGTCGGCCGCCACCAGCTCGTAGAGCACGGCGCGCTTGTCGCCCTGCTTGCGGAGGAGGCGGCCCAGCCGCTGCACGTGCTCGCGCGCCGAGCCGCTGCCGGAGATGACGATGCCGACGTTCGCGGCCGGCATGTCCACACCCTCGTTCAGCACCCGGGACGTGACCAGCGCGTTGTAGACGCCGGCAGCGAAGTCGTCGAGGATGGCGGCCCGCTCCGACACCTTCGTCTGGTGGGTGATGATCGGCGCGAGGAAGCGGCGCGACAGGTCGTAGGCGGTGTCGTTGCGGTCGGTGAACAGCAGGGCCCGGTCGCGGCGGTGTCGGTGCAGGAGGCGCTCGACGTAGGCCAGCTTGGACGGGGCGGCGAAGGCGAGCTGGCGCTGCCGCTGGTAGGCCGCCATCGCCTGCCGCCCTTCGGCGCTCCGCGACGAGCGGATGATGAACTGCGACCAGCCGTCCGGACGCGAGACGCGGATGCCCTGCCGGACGACGAAGGCACGGTAGGTCCGGCGCGCCTCGTCGTATGCCCGCCGCTCGTCGTCGGTCAGCTCCACGAGGATCCGCTCGACCTCGTAGTCCGCCAGGTAGTCGCCGGTGAGGTCGGCGACCCGGCGGCGGAAGACCGTCGGCCCGACGAGGGTCGCGAGCGCGTCGTGGCGGCCGTCGGCGCGCTCGGGCGTGGCGGTCAGGCCGAGCCGGTAGGGCGCCAGGCAGTGCTGTGCGGCGAGCGAGTACATCTCGCCGGGCAGGTGGTGGCATTCGTCGAAGACGACCAGGCCGAAGCGCGCCCCGAGGTGGTTCATGTGGAGGAAGGCGGAGTCGTACGTGCTGACGGTAAGCGGCTCCACCACGTGATCGCCGCCGCCGATGATGCCGACGTCTCGCCGGAAGCGGTCGCGGAGCAGGCGGTGCCATTGCGCCACGAGGTCGAGCGTCGGCGCCACGACCAGCGTCTCGCGCCGGATCGCATCGATGGCGAGCAGCGCCACTTCGGTCTTGCCGGCGCCGGTCGGCAGCACGATCAGACCGCGTCCGCGGGCGGCGCGCCACGCCGCGACCGCGTCCGTCTGGAAGGGGCGGGGCTCCCGGTGGACTCGGAGGCCGCCGTCGAGCTCCCGGTAGCGCCGCGCCGCGTCCTCGTAGGGGATGCGGTGTGCGATGAGCGCCCGGACCACCGCGGCGTACGCCGCCGCCGGGGCGCGGAAGCGGCGGGTCCTGTCGTCCCAGCGGCACGCCTCGGGGAGCGGTGGCTTCGACTGCCGGTCGAAGCCGCCGATGTCGAGCGTGCCGGCGTCGAAGCGAATGGAGACGGTCACACGGTCACCGCGCGGGCTCCGACTATGGCGACCCCTCCTGGATCCGCGCCCGTGCATGTTACCGCCCCGCGGCCCGCGGTCTGCGCCGGGCGGAGGCGTTAGACTCACGGCATGATCGACCCCACCCTTCGCGACCCCGATCGGCCCTCGCGGCGACGGTTCCTGCGCGGTGTCGGCCGCGGGATCGGCGGCTTCGCCGCGTTGGCGGCGGGGCTCGGAGCGAGGAGCGGGGCCGCCGGCACGACGGCCGGGGCTGCGCACGGCTGGGGATCGGGCGCGCCGGTCGCGGCCGCGCAGGGGCCGCGCATCACCGTCCGCTCGGTCGACGCCTACCCGATCTACATCGGCCCCCGCTCGGACGGGCTGCTCGATCCACCGGTCTTCGACTCGGACGACGACCCGCGGCGCTGGCGCTGGGGCGGCCCGTTCGAGCAGCTCCCCTCGGCCATCATCGCCGTCGTCAAGACCGACCAGGGCATCGTCGGCTTCGGCATGGGGGCGGGCGGCAGCGCCGCGGTCGAGATCATCCGCGGGCACCTGCGCCACCTGCTGATCGGGGCGGATCCGCGCAACGTCGAGCGGCTCTGGGACCAGATGTACAGCTCCGCCCTGCTCTACGGCCGACGCGGGCTGTTCCCGATGGCGCTGAGCGCGGTCGACAACGCCTTGTGGGACATTGCCGGCAAGCACGCCGGCCGCCCGGTCGCGAGCATGATCGGCGGCTGGCCGCGCGAGCGGCTCGCGATCTACCAGACCGGGGGCGACGTCCGCGACGGCTTGGCGCGCGGCATCCGGCACTTCAAGATCGGAACGCGCGTCGGCCCGCACACGCCGCCCGACGAGCAGCGCCGGGTCGCGGAGGCGGTCGTGGCGGCCCGCGACCTGGTCGGCCCCGACGGCAACCTGATGATCGACTGCGTCTCCCGCAACGGCACGGCCGACTGGGCGGTCGGCTTCGCCCGGCAGCTCCGCCCCGCGAACCTCTACTTCATGGAGGAGCTGCTGTCGCCCGACGACGTCTTCGGCTACGCGGAGCTGGTGCGGCGCATCGGCGGCGGCGGGCCGGGCTGGACGCGCGTCGCCTGCGGCGAGCACGAGTACACCGAGCACGGTTTCGACGTCCTGGTGCGCCTGAACGCGGCCGAGGTCCTGCAGCCGGACATCACCTGGTGCGGGGGCGTGACCGCCGCCAAGCGGATCCGCGACCTCGTCGAGGGCGCCGGCCTCGAGCTCATCCCGCACCGCGGCGGGAGCGTCTGGGGGCTGCCCATCGCCCTGACCGCCCGCACCTGCACGATGGCCGAGAGCTTTCCGGCGGGGTCGCCCATCCTCGATGCCATGTCGCCGCGCTTCGACGACGGCGACTACGTCGCGCCGACCGAGCCCGGCTTCGGGAGCACGTTGACCGAGCGGATGGTGCTCGACGCGCGCCTGCCGGGGACTTTCTGAGTCGCTTCGCCGCATTCTGACACTCGGGCAAGGCGAGGCTCGAGGCGCAGGCGTGGTCCGCGCCGGGGCGCAAGACGGGCTCTTCACGCCGACCCGCGGAGCGGCGGCGACAGGAAGGTTGACGATGGCGATGCCTACCCGGGATCAGCGCTATCCCATCGGCGAGTTCTCACCGCCGCCGCGCATCACGCGAGAGCAGGTGGGCAACTGGATCGACGACATCGCCGCGTTGCCCGCCGATCTGCGACGTGCCGTGGCACCCCTGACGGATGCCCGCCTCGATACGCCGTACCGCCCGGGCGGCTGGACGGTCCGGCAGGTGGTGCACCATCTGCCCGACAGCCACGTGAACAGCTACATCCGGTTCAAGTGGGCGCTCACCGAGGAACGGCCGCTGATCAAGGCCTACGACGAGCAGGCGTGGGCGGAGTTGCCGGACTCCCGCGGGCCGGTCGCCCCGTCGCTCGACCTCCTCGAGAACCTGCACCGCCGCTGGGTGGCCCTGCTGCGCAGCCTCACGTGGGCACAGTTGCAGCGGGAGTTCGTGCACCCGGAATCGGGCGCCGTCGTCCTTGCCGCGAGCGTCGGAGACTACGCCTGGCACGGCCGCCATCATCTGGCGCACATCCAGCGGCTGCTTGCTCGCGAAGGCTGGGATTGACTGAAGGAGGCAGCATGCCGGAGCTTCCCCTGCGGAACCAGGTGGCCGTCGTTGCCGGGGCGACGCGCGGCGCGGGGCGCGGCATCGCGCGCATGCTCGGCGCGGCCGGCGCGACCGTCTACTGCACCGGGCGCAGCGTGCGCGGCCGGCCCGCCACCCCCGGGCGGCCCGAGACGCTCGAGGAGACGGCGGAGCTCGTCACCGCCGAGGGGGGCCGGGGCATCGCGGTTCGGACCGACCACACGGTCGAGGCCGAGGTGGAGCGGCTCTTCGCCCGCGTGCGCGACGAAGCGGGGCGGCTCGACGTCCTGGTGAACGACGTCTGGGGCGGGGACGCGCTGACGGAGTGGGGGAAGCCGTTCTGGGGGCTCTCGATCGCCCAGGGCTTCCAACTGCTGGAGCGGGCGGTCCACAGCCACATCATCACCAGCCGCCACGGCGCCCCGCTGATGGTCGAGCGGAACGCGGGGCTCATCGTCGAGGTCACCGACGGCGACACGTTCGGCTACCGCGGCAATCTCTTCTACGACGTGGCGAAGAACGCGGTCGTGCGACTGGCCTACGCGATGGCCGCCGACCTCCGGCCCCACCACGTCACCGCGCTGGCGGTCACGCCGGGCTTCCTGCGCTCGGAGCACGTCCTCGACAGCTTCGGCGTCAGCGAGGCGAACTGGCGCGACGCCATCGAGAAGGACCCCTACTTCGCCGAGTCGGAGACGCCCTGCCTGGTCGGGCGGGTGGTGGCGGCGCTGGCCGCCGACCCGGACGTGGCCGCGAAGAGCGGCCGCCTGTTCGCGGCGTGGACGCTGACGAAGGAGTACGGCATCGACGACGTGGACGGCCGCCGTCCCGACTGGGGCACATTCTTCCCCCGCAAGGTGCGGGAGATCGTCGACGGCGGCGAGCCGACGGAGATGAACCTCTTCATCGTCCGCAGCCGCCTCTACCAGGCCGAGCTGGATCCGACCGCGACGGAGGAGGCCGAGCGCCTGCGCGCGTGGCTCGCCCGCCACGAGTGACGGGCGCGGGGGGCGCGAGCTGCGGCCGGGATGAGCCGGAAGGTCAGCCGCAGGCGTGCTTCGCCCCGCAGGCGCGACTGCACGTAGCGAGCGGCGGCCGGGATGAGCCGGACCGTCAGAGCAGCGCGACGATGGCCGCCGCGAACGCTCGCAGGTCCCCCAGGTCCTCCTGCATCGTCTTGTGCACCTGCCGGTGGTCGAGGTTCCAATACATGTGGACGAGGAGACTGCGGAACCTCGCCATGCGCTGGAGTCTCTCCGCCAGGTCGCGTGCGATGACGCCGGCCTCGCCCAGCACGGCGAAACAGTCGGCATAGCTCTCGGGCGCGATGCGCAACCGCCGCGACGACACGTGGTAGCACAGGGCGAGCGAGGCCTCGATGGCGACGAGGAGGCGGTAGCAGGCCACGTCCTGCGCATCCCGATCGGCCAGGAAATCGGGGAGCTCACGCGCGGCCAGTGCTTCGAGACGCTGCACTGATTCCTCGATCTCGCTGCAGCGCGCGCGGACCAGATCCGGGTTGAGCGTCATGCGCCGAACGCTTCGATGACGGCGCGGCGCCGTAGCGGTGCGACGTCCAGGTACTCGCGTACCGTCCGTTCCATCCGGTTCGCCAGACCCGTGTCGTCGCGGCAGAGCAGCAGATGACCGTCGCGGAAGACGTGGAACAGGAAGGACGCGGGCGCGCCGTTCAGCACCTGAACGTCGACCGGAAAGCGGGTCGCGCGATCCAGGCGCAGGCCCAGATCGAGGGCCCGCTCGACGTGCGCGTCTTCCGCGGCGGCCAGGTGCACGCCGACATCGACGTCGTGGAAGCCGCCGTCCCCGAGGAACGAGCCGTGAAGCCACGCCCACCCGACGTCCGGCTCGGACCGCAGCGCCTCCACGAGCGCGCGGCGCACGCGGTCCCGTTCGGCGGCGTCGGCACGGTACAGGCGGCGCATGGTCTGGGCAGCCGACGCCGGTCACCGCGCGGCACTACTACCGGGCCGGATACCAGTCGCCGTCGCGGATCTCGATCGGCTCGCCGTCGAGGGCGTCGCGCAGCGCCTGGATGGTGGCCGCGATCTCGTCCGCGTTGTCCGGCCGGGGCTGGGCGGGGTCGCCGAACCAGCGCGCCGTCGCGTTGTCGTAGTGGATCAGGTAGACCACCTCGGGCCGGAACGTCTTCGCGCACTCCGCGACCGGTCGCGGGCGCATCCGGTCGACGGGCAGGTTCATCGGCAGGAACGCGACGTCGATGTCCGCGAGGGCCTGGATCTCGGGCACGCACTCGCCGACACCGGCGAAGAAGATGCGGCGCCCGCCGAGGGTGAGGACGTAGCCGTTCGCCTCGCCTTTCGGGTGCCACGGCTGGCCGGGGGTCATGTCGTAGGCCGGAACCGCCTCGACCGGAACACCCGCGAAGACGCCCCGCTCGCCGTTGGCGAGGACCTCGCCGTCGCCGAAGCGCGCATGCGCCGCCGCGGTCAGCACGACCGGCGCCCCCGGCTTGCGCAACTGCTCGATGGCCGCCGGATCGAGGTGGTGACCCGGGTCGTCCGTCACCAGGATCAGGTCGGCCGGCTTGGCCGCGGACAGGTCGCCGGCGCTCCACGGGTCGATGTGCACGACGGTCCCGCCGTGCTCGATCTGCACGCTGGAGTGGAGGATGGGCGTGATGACGACGTCGCCGCCCTCCGCCGCGACCCGGTCCGACGGTGTCTGCGCCGCCAGCGGGGCGGAGGCGGCGGCGACCGCCGCGACGAGCAGATGCAACGTGCGAGGCCACTTGGTCATGCCCGCCATGCTATGGGCGCCGGGGCGCGGCGTCAACGGCGTGACGGGCCGGTCGCGGGATCCGCCCGTGGGTCGGGGCGGGCGCGTAGAGTGGACGCCGCGGGTCGCGTCGGGGGGTGCCGCGGGTCGCCCTCCCGGGCCACGCCGCCGGTCGGCTCGGGGTGGCGCGGCCGCCGCCGGGATGACGCCGGACGCCGGCCCGCGCTACGCTGGGGCCGATGGTGGAAACCGTCGAGCGTCGCGTGACGGTGTTGCTGCCACTGCTGCTCGCCCTGCTCGCGGCGAGCGTGTGTGGCGGCAGCAACACTGCCGGGGAGCGCGCCTCGACCGCGCTGCCCCCGACCGCGGCAGGGTACCCGGAGGGCGCGATCACCCTGCTCGCGCCGGCCCGGCCGGGCGGCGGCTGGG